>CADCTH010000615.1 GCA_902805495.1 uncultured Actinomycetospora sp. | reverse complement strand
TCCCCCGCGCCGGTCGCCGCCGCGCCCGGGCGGCGCGGACCGCGCACGCCCGCCACGGATCGACGGCCCGCGGTCGACCTCGGCGACGGCGCGCACCAACGTCGGGTCGACCTTGAGCGTCGCCTGACCGCCGCGGCGCTCCTCGGCGAACAGGTCGAACATCCGGTGTCCGACCACCATGTGCTGCCACAGCGGCACCGGGCGGGTCTCGTCGACGACGACCGTGGTGTCGCCGCGCACGGTGACCAGCCAGTCGCCGAACTCCTCGGCGTTGCTCACCGTGGCCGACAGCGACGCCAGCTGCACGTGCTCGGGCAGGTGGAGGATGACCTCCTCCCACACGGCGCCGCGGAAGCGGTCGGCGAGGTAGTGGACCTCGTCCATGACGACGTGGGCGAGGCCCTCGAGCGCCGGCGACTCGGCGTAGAGCATGTTGCGCAGCACCTCGGTGGTCATGACCACCACGGGCGCGGACCCGTTGATCGCGGCGTCGCCGGTCAGCAGGCCGACGGCGTCGGCGCCGTGGCGCTCGACGAGGTCGGTGTACTTCTGGTTGGACAGCGCCTTGATCGGCGTCGTGTAGAAGCACTTCTGGCCGCGGGCCAGCGCCAGGTGCACCGCGAACTCGCCGACCACCGTCTTGCCGGCGCCCGTCGGCGCGCACACCAGGACGCCGTGACCCTGCTCGAGGGCCAGGCACGACCGGCGCTGGAAGTCGTCGAGCTCGAAGGACAGCTGTGCGGCGAACCGTCCGAGCTCGGGGTGCGCGGAGCGGGTGCGAGCCTGCTCGTAGGCCTCGGCGGGAGAGCGAGTGGCCACGTCTCCACAGTGTCACATCCGGGCGACGTTCCGCCGTCTCAGGTCGCGTCCCACCGGTCGGACGAACCCTCGTTGGTGCCGTCGGCCGCGGGCGGGGGCACCGGCTGGATGCGCGGGGCGGGGGTCGGGCTCGGGGCGGCGGACCCGAGCCGGTCGTCGAGCGGCGACGGCTGGTCGGGGTCCAGCCCGTCCCAGCCCTGCTCGAGACGTCGCCGCGCCTCCCGTTTGTCGTGCACGCGGGAGATCTGGATGGACAGCTCCAGCAGCAGCACCAGCGCGACGCCCAGCGCGAGCATCGAGATCGGGTCCTGGCCGGGCGTCGCGATCGCGGCGAACACGAACAGCCCGAAGATCAGGCCGCGGCGCCACCGGTGGAGCTGGGCGTAGGAGACGACGCCGACGCGGTTGAGCATCACCACGAGCAGCGGCAGCTCGAAGCTCACCCCGAAGATGACGAGCAGGGCGATCAGCAGGCTGAAGTAGTCCGAGCCGCGCAGCACCGTGGTCTGGATGTCGCCGCCGACGGTGAACAGGAACTGCAGCGCCTGGGTGACCACGTAGTACGCGAGCACCGCGCCGGCGGTGAACAGCACGACCGCAGCGCTGACGAAGACGTACGCGAAGCGCTTCTCCTTCGCGTACAGCCCCGGGGTGATGAAGCCCCAGAGCTGGGCGAACCAGACCGGGCTCGACATCAGCACGCCGGAGGTCGCCGCCACCTTGAGGCGCAGCGTGAACTGCTCGAACACCCCGAACGCGACGAGGCGGCACTCCTGGCCCCCGCCGAGCTGGACCCGGTTCTCGGGCGGCAGCGCGCAGTACGGGTCGGTGAGCAGCTTGCCCAGCGAGGGCAGGCCGAAGGGGTAGGTCGTGTACCAGAAGAACCCGACCAGCGTGCCCAGCGCGACGGCCAGCAGCGCGACGGCGAGGCGCCGGCGCAGCTCGTAGATGTGCTCGACGAGCGTCATGGTGCCGTCGGGGTTGGCCCGACGGCGGGCTCCGGGCCGGCGCAGACCGCGCCACCACCGGGCGCGCGACCCGGGGGACGCAGTCATCGGCGGCTCAGGAGGAGGTCGAGCCCGGCCGCGTGGTCGGGGCGGCGTCCGGCGACGACGGCGCGACGCCGTTGGTGCCCGACGTGCCCTCGCTCAGCGCCCGGCCCGGAGCCTGCGGCTCGCCGGAGGCCTCGGCCGGCTTGGCGGCCTGCTCGTCCTCCTTCAGCCCGCGGGTCTCGGCCTTGAAGATGCGCAGGGACTGCCCCAGTCCACGCGCCATGTCGGGCAGCTTCCTGGCGCTGAACAGCAGCACCACGCCGACGATCGCGATGATGACCCATTCGCTCACGGTGTGGCTCCTTCCACGGTGCGTCCGATGCTACGCGCGACGGTCACTCGCGACGCTGCGCGAGACGGACCCGGAGTGCGGCCAGCCGGGCCTTGAGCATGCCGACCTCGTCGCCCATCTGCCGGCTCGCGAGGCCCGCCACCGTGCTCAGCCGCTGGGCGGGGCGCAACGACGCCCCGACGAGCAGGCCCAGCGCGACCAGGGCGGCGACCACCGCGACGGCGCTCCAGAGGTACGGCACTACTCGAGCCTAGTGGGCCCGGGTGGCCGGGCGGTGAACGTGGTCAGGGCCCCCGCTACCCGTCCTCCCCGTACGCCGCGAGGGCATCGCGGGCGCGGACGGCGGTGGCGGCGGCGAGGTCGGGCGGGGCGAGCACCTCCACGGCGTCACCGAGCCCCAGCACCAGGCGCACCATCCAGTCCCGGTCGCCGTAACGCATCGTCACGCGCGCCGAGCCGTCGTCGTCGGCGTGCAGGTCCTCGACCGGGTAGTACTCGGCGACCCACCGTGCGGGCGGTCGCAGGACGAGCGCGGCGACGTGGGCGCCGTCGTCGGGACGCAGCAGGTCCTCCCCCGCGCCCTCGCGCCCGCGGACCCCGGGCGGGGGTGCCGAGGGCTCGTCGAGCACCTCGGCGTCGTCGACGCGGTCGAGCCGGAACAGGCGCACGCCCTCCGCGCGCCGGCACCACGCCTCCAGGTACGCCGAGGCGTCGACGAGCAGCAGGCGCATGGGGTCGACGACGCGGCGCCCGACCGCGTCGCGCGACGCCGAGTAGTACGTCAGCCGCAGGGCCCGGCCGGTCTCGACGGCCCGGCGCACGGCGTCCTCGGCCCCGCCCGGCGAGCGGCCCAGCACCACCGCGACGCCGTCTCCGGCGCCCGCGTCGGCGGTGTCCGCGGCCCGGGAGCCCGCGCGCCCGGCCGCGTACTCGATCTTGGCGAGCGCCCGCTGCACGGCGTCGGCGTCGACCACGCCGGGCGCGTCGGCCAGCGCCCGCAGGGCCACGGCGAGGGTCGCGGCCTCGGTGCCGGACAGG
>CADCTH010000614.1 GCA_902805495.1 uncultured Actinomycetospora sp. | reverse complement strand
TGGGCGTCGCTGCGGGCGGCCGCCGACCTCGCGGGCATCGCCGGCGACATCTCCCCGCACACCCTGCGCCACTCGTTCGCCACCCACCTGCTCGACGGCGGCGCCGACCTGCGCGTGGTGCAGGAGCTGCTCGGCCACGCCTCGGTGACCACGACGCAGATCTACACCCAGGTCACCGTCGACCGCCTGCGCGAGGTCTTCGCGATGGCGCACCCGCGCGCCCGTATGTGAGTGATCTTTGGGCCTATAGGCCCAAAGATCGCTCACGTGCGCAGGGGCTCGAGGCGCAGGGGGAGCCCGTCGGCGGGGACGGGCAGCGAGGTGTTGTCCCAGCGCGGCCGGTAGCCGGGCGCGACGGTGATGCGGTGGTGGCGCAGCAGCTCGTGGAGGATCGCCGTCACCTCCAGCGACCCGAACAGCATGCCCAGGCACTTGTGCACCCCGCCTCCGAAGGGGATCCACGCGTCGCGGTGGGCCTTGTCCTCGCGGCGGTGCTCGGCGAAGCGCTCGGGGTCGAAGACGTCGGGGTCGGACCAGATCGCCGGGTCGTGGTGGTTCACCGCGCCCGCGACCATGACGAGCTGCCCCGCGGGCAGGTGGTGACCCAGGAGCGCGGTGTCGCGGACCGTCCGGCGCATCACGACGGGCACGGGCGCGGCGAGGCGCAGCGACTCCTTCATCACCAGGTCCAACGTGCGCAGCGACTGCAGCGCCGCCGCGCCCGGCGGGGCGTCGCCCAGCGCCAGCGACTCGGACCGGGCGCGCTCCTGCCACTCCGGGTTCGCGGCGAGGAAGTGGGCGGCGGCCGCACTGGTGATCGTCGAGGTGTCGTGCGCGGCCATCATCAGGAAGATCATGTGGTTGACGACGTCGGCGTCGCTGAACGCCTCGCCCTCGGGTGTGCGGGCCCGGCAGAGCGCGGAGAACAGGTCGTCGCCGTCGCCCGCCCGCTTCGCCGGCAGCGCCGCGGTGAAGTAGCGCTCGAGCAGCGCGCGGCCCCGCAGCCCCGCGCGGTAGCGGGTGCCGGGCAGGTCGCGCCGGACGATGGCGCTGGCCGCCTGCACGCACGCCATGAACGCGTCGTTGACCTCCTCGGCCTCCGGCCCGGAGCGTCCGTCCATGAACACGCGGGTGGCGACGTCGAGGGTCAGCCGCTTGAGCATCGGGTAGATGCGCACCTGCCGACCGGTCGGCCACGCCGGGATCGTCTCGCGCAGCACGGGGACGGTGCGGTCGACGTAGCCGCGCACCCGGTCGGCGGTGAACGCCTCCTGCATGACCCGGCGGTGCACGCGGTGGTCGTCGCCGTCGAGCAACATCAGCCCGCGGTGGAAGAAGTCGTCGACGAGGAAGCGCCAGCCGTCCTGGGAGTAGGCCTTCTCGGGATTCGTGAGCACCGCGTGCGTGGCGTCGGGGCCGGCGGCGATCACCACGTGCTCGCCCACGAACCCGCACCACGACACCGGCCCGAGCGCCGCGTGCCGGGCGCGGGTGAAGGCGTGGCCGTAGCGGATGTAGGACAGCGTGTGCCCCAGCACCGGCGGCCCCGCGTCGCCCGGCACCGGCAGCAGCCCGCTGCCCGCGGGCGGCTCGGCCAGCGGCTGCACCCGTCGCGGGCGCGTCCGCTCGAGGAGCCGGCGGTCCACGTCGCGCGGCATGGGCGTGAGCACCACGGACGACAGGCGCTCGCCCGTCACGGTGCGGACAGCGGACACGGCCACCTCCGGAGTCGGTGCTCCGGACGGTAGACACAGATCGCCATCGTGTCCACGACGGAGACGTGAGCGGCGCATGCGTCCACGCCTCCGCTACCCTCGGCGCCGTGCCCGCCTCGCCGCCCCGGTCGTTCACCGACAGCGCCCGCGGCCTCGTCCTCGACGAGGCCCTCGAGCGGGCCGCCGAGCTGCTCGTGGCGGGCGGCGGGCGGGGCCGGCGGCTGCAGGACGTCGCCGACGGCATCGGCGTGAGCCGGCAGACGCTCTACAACGAGTTCACGAGCAAGCAGGGGCTGGCCGCGGCGCTGGTGCTGCGGCGGACCGAGGAGTTCCTGGCCGGGCTCGACGCGGCGCTCGAGGGCGAGGACGACCTGTACCTGGCGTGGAGCGGGGCCGTGCGCACGACCCTGGACACCGTCGCCAGCGACCCGCTCCTGCGGGTGCTGCTCACCGGGCAGGGCGCCGAGGACCTGCTGCCCCTGCTGACCACCGAGGCGGAGCCGCTGGTGGTCGCCGCCCGCGACCGGGCGGCGGCGTTCGTGGCGCGGCGGCGCCCGGAGCTCGACGCGGCCACCGCCACCGCGGCCGCCGAGATCGCGGCGCGGCTGACGATCAGCCACGTCGTGCTGCCCCTGCACCCGCCCGACGAGGTCGCCGACCAGATCGCGACGACGGTGGTGCGCTTCCTTCGTGCGTGAAATTGTGGGTTATAGCCCACAATTTCACTCACATGGGAGCGGGCGCCCGGCCCACGATCGCGACGGCGACGGCGCCCAGGGCGGCGACGACGGCGAAGACGTAGAAGCCCCAGGGGTAGGCGATCCCGGCCTGGAGCAGGGCGCCGCCGACGATCGGGCCGGTGATGGCGCCCAGGCGCCCGACGCCGCTGGCCGTGCCCAGCGCCGTGCCCCGACCCTCGGCGGGGTAGAGCTGCGAGACGTAGGCGTACACCAGCACCTGCGCGGAGAACACGAAGATCCCCGCGAGCAGGACGCTGACGTACACCCCGATCCCGGGTAGGCGGATCGAGAGCAGCGCCAGGAAGAGCGTCGCGGCCGCGAACCAGGCGATCGTCGCCGGGCGCACGCCGATGCGGTTGGCGACGGTGCCGGCGAGCAGCAGGCCGAGGATGGCCCCGACGTTGAGCACGAGCAGCAGCGCGAGCGCCGCCCCGAGCTCGTAGCCGGCCGAGCGCATGATCTCCGGGAGCCAGGTGTTGAGGCCGTAGACCAGCAGCAGGCCCATGAACGACGCGATCCAGAAGGCGATCGTCGGGCGGGCGAGGCCGTCGCGGAACAAGGTCTTGAGGGGGTTGGGCCGCGCGCGGCGTTCGCTGCGCCAGCTCGAGTCGCGCCCGCGCCGCTCCAGGAACTCCGCCGACTCCGGCAGCCGCGCCCACAGCAGCGGCAGCAGGATCACCGCCGGGAGCGCGCCGGCCACGAACATCGCCGGCCACCCGAACGGGCTGATGAGCAGGATGCCGAGCAGGGCCGTCGCCACCGCGCCGACGTGGTAGCCGGTCATGAGGATCGTGGTCGAGCTGCTGCCGCGCCCCGGCGGCGCGTACTCGGCGACGAGCGCGAGCGCGACGGGCAGCACCCCGCCGAGCCCGAGGCCCGCGAGGAAGCGCAGCACCCCGAGCACTTCGGGGTTCGGGGCGAAGGCGCAGGCCAGCGTCAGCACCGAGAAGGCCGTGACGGTCGCGAGCATCGTCGCCCGGCGGCCGATGACGTCGGCGACGGGACCGACGGCCAGTGCGCCGACCATGACGCCCAGCAGGCCGACGGTGACCACCACGGAGGCGCCGGCGGGGTCGAGGTCCCAGGCCGGGTCGCGCAGCAGCACCGCCAGCACGACGCCGAGGACCACGAGGTCGAAGCCCTCCAGGGCCACGGCCGCCCAGCACAGCGGGCGGACCCAGCCGGCGCCCGCGGCGCGGCCGGAGGTCACGGAGCTCGGGCTGGTCGTCATCGCACACGTCCTCGTGGGGTCGACGGAAGCGGGCAGTATGCGAGTGGTCACGCGGAGACGTCACCGTCGCCTCCCGCTGACCGGAAGAACGTGACGGATCGGGAGGATCCTGCTCGCGCTCGGTGACGACGCCCGACGCTGCACAGCTCACCGACGTCCGGCCCGGCGAGTCGCGCGCCGACACGCGTCGCACGCCTCCTAGGCTGATCGCACGAGTACGAGCACCGGGCACGCGAGGGAGGGGACCGCGATGTCGAACCCCCGGCCGGTCCTCTGGTCCGCCACCGACACCCCCGAGCCGGGCAGCGCCGCCGAAGACCACGGCACGGTCCCCCCGGGACGCCCGAAGCGCCACGTCCCGGTGCCCGGCCCGCTCGACGGGCACGGCCCCGCCACGGTCCTGGCGATGTGCAACCAGAAAGGCGGGGTCGGCAAGACCACGTCGACGATCAACCTCGGCGCCGCGCTCGCCGAGTACGGCCGCCGCGTGCTGCTGGTCGACTTCGACCCGCAGGGCGCGCTGTCGGTCGGGCTGGGCGTGCAGCCGCACCAGCTCGACACCACGATCTACAACCTGATCATGGAGCGGAACGTCGGGATCGACGACGTCATCCGCCCGACCACCGTCGAGGGCATGGACCTGCTGCCCTCGAACATCGACCTGTCGGCCGCCGAGGTCCAGCTGGTCACCGAGGTGGGCCGCGAGCAGACCCTCGGGCGCACGATCAACCCGGTGCTCGACCGCTACGACTACGTGCTCGTCGACTGCCAGCCCTCGCTCGGCCTGCTGACCGTCAACGCGCTGGCGTGCGCGGACGGCGTGCTGATCCCGCTCGAGTGCGAGTTCTTCAGCCTGCGCGGCGTCGCGCTGCTCATGGACACGATCGAGAAGGTGCAGGACCGGCTGAACCCCAAGCTGGAGATCACCGGCATCCTGGCCACCATGTACGACCCGCGCACGCTGCACACCCGCGAGGTGATGACCCGCGTCGTCGAGGCGTTCGGCGAGCTCGTCTTCGACGCGGTGATCAACCGGACCGTCCGTTTCCCCGAGACCACCGTCGTCGGCGAGCCGATCACCCGGTGGGCGTCGAAGTCCACCGGCGCCGAGGCCTACCGGGCCCTGGCCCGCGAGGTCATCGCCCGGTGACGCTCGCGCCCGAGGCACCGCAGGCACCCCCGGCCCCCGACCGGGTCCGGTTCCAGGTCAGCCTGCACAACTTCACCGGCCCGTTCGACCTGCTGCTCGGCCTCATCAGCCGCCACCAGCTCGACGTCACCGAGGTCGCGCTCTCCCGCGTGACCGACGACTTCATCGCCTACACCGCGGCCCTGGGCGACGACGCCGACCTCGAGGAGACCACCGGCTTCCTCGTCGTCGCCGCGACGCTGCTCGACCTCAAGGCGGCGCGGCTGCTGCCGCAGGCCGAGGTGGAGGACGAGGAGGACCTCGCGCTGCTCGAGGCGCGCGACGTGCTGTTCGCGCGGCTGCTGCAGTACCGCGCCTTCCAGCAGGTCGCGGCGCTGTTCCGCGAGCTCGAGGCCTCGGCGCGCCTGCGCTATCCGCGGGCGGTCACGCTGGAGCCGCGCTTCGCCGAGCTCCTGCCGCCGGTGCAGCTCGGGGTGGACGCCGCCGGGTTCGCGGAGCTGGCCGCGGCCGTCTTCCGGCCGAAGCCGCCGCCGACGGTGGGCCTCGACCACCTCCACGCCTCGACGGTGTCGGTGCCCGAGCAGGTCGCGATCCTCTCGGGCCGCCTGCGCGAGCAGGGCGTGGCCACGTTCGCCGAGCTGGTCGCCGACTGCGAGCACGGCATCGAGGTCGTGGGACGCTTCCTCGCGGTGCTGGAGATGTACCGCGCCCGCGACGTCGCGCTCGACCAGCCCGAGGCGTTCGCCGAGCTGCGGGTGCGCTGGGCGCCGGGTGGTGACGCGGGCAGCGCCGGACTGGTGGACGAGGTGGACGAGGAGGACGCGTGACCGACCCCCTCGAGGAGGTCGAGGAGGCGCTGGTCTCCGACGCCGAGCTGCTCGCCGCCCTCGAGGCCGTCCTGCTCGTCGTCGACACCCCCGCGCCGACCGACCAGCTCGCCGACGTCCTCGGCCAGCCGATCCCGCGGGTGCAGGAGGCGCTCGAGGGCCTGGCCGCCGAGTACACCGAGCGCGGGCGCGGGATGGAGCTGCGCGCGACGGGGGAGGGCTGGCGGCTCTACAGCCGCGACCGCTTCGCCCCGTACGTCGAGCGCTTCGTCCTCGACGGCCAGCGCACCCGCCTGACGCGCGCGGCGCTGGAGACCCTCGCCGTCGTCGCCTACCGCCAGCCCGTCACGCGCTCGCGGGTCGCCGCCGTGCGCGGGGTGAACGTCGACGGGGTAATGCGCACGCTCGCCGCCCGCGGTCTGATCATCGAGGCCGGCACCGACGTCGGCGGCGGCACGCTGTACCGCACCACCGAGATGTTCCTCGAGCGCCTGGGCCTGGACTCGCTCGACGACCTGCCCCCGATCGCCCCGCTGCTGCCCGACGTGGACGACATCGACGAGTAGGGACGAGTAGGGAGGAGCGAGCAGGGCACCCTCGTCCCCGTGGACGAGACCCGGAAGACCACCGGCGGCACGATCCGCGGCACCGTCGCCGACGGGATCGCGAGCTTCCTCGGCGTGCCCTACGCGGCCGCCCCGGTGGGCCCGCGGCGCTTCGCGCGTCCCGAGCCGACGAGCTGGGACGGCGAGCGCGACGCCACCGTGCCGGGCCCGACCGCACCGCAGGGGCCGACGGAGGCCCCGGGCATGCCGGACATCAGCCCGGTCCTCGGCCCCGGCTGGGTGCCCGGCTCGGAGTACCTGACCGTCGACGTCCGCACGCCCGACACCGGCGGCTCCGGCGGCTCGGGGCTCCCCGTCATGGTGTTCGTCCACGGCGGCTCGTTCACCGGCGGGTCGTCGCGGGCGTCGGTGTACGACGGCACGCAGCTCGCCCGCGAGGGCGCGGTGGTCGTGGTGATCAACTACCGGCTCGGCGTCCCCGGCTTCGCGCACGTCCCCGGCGTCGTCGCCAACCGCGGCCTGCACGACCAGATCGCCGCGCTGCGCTGGGTGCACGACAACGCCGCGGCCTTCGGCGGCGACCCCGACCGGATCACGGTGTTCGGCGAGTCCGCGGGCGGGATCGGCGTCGCCGACCTGCTCGTCGCCGCCCCGCCGGGACTCCTCCGGCGCGCGGTCGTGCAGAGCGGGGGCGGGTCGCACGCGCTGGCCCCGCAGCAGGCGGCGGTCACCACCGCCGCCCTCGCCGAGGACCTCGGCGTGACCCCGGCCGGCCTCGTCGACGTGCCCGACGAGGGCCTCGTTGCCGCACTCGGCCGCCTCGGGCAGGACCCGCCGGACCTCGCCGTCGGCGGGCGTGACCCGCTCATGGGCCTCGCATTGGTGGGGCCGGTGATCGACGACGACCTGCTCGGGGGCCAACCGGTGGACGCCGTCGCCGCCGGGGCCGCGGCGGCGCTCGACCTGCTGGTCGGGAGCAACGCCGACGAGATGGCCCTCTACAGCGTCGTGCTCGGGGAGGCGATGGGCCTGCCGGGGCCCGACGAGGACGCCCTCCACGCCGCCGTCGCCCGCCTCCACGACGACCCCGGCGCGGTGATCGCCGCCTACCGGTCCGCGGGCCGCGGCACGAGCGCCGCCGAGGTCGACGACGCCGTGCGCACCGACTGGATGTTCGGCGTCCCCGCCCGGCGCCTCGCCGATGCCCATCAGGGCCGTACCTGGCGCTACGCGTTCGGCTGGCGCTCGCCGGGCTGGGAGGGCCGGCTCGGCGCGTGCCACGCCCTGGAGCTGCCGTTCGTCTTCGACGTCGTCGGGCGCGTCGACACCGGCGCGTTCGTCACCGTCGACACCGAGGAGACCCGCGCCCTCGCCGCGCGCATGCGCACCGCGTGGGTGGCCTTCGCCCGCGACGGCGACCCCGGCTGGCCGGGCTACACCGCCGACGCGCCGACCACGCAGCGCTTCGACACCACCGACGCGCTCACCGACACCCCGGACGGGCCGGAACAGGCCGTCTGGGACGGGGTCCGATAGGCGCGCGCACGCCCCGACCGGCGGCCGCCGAGTTCGGGGCGGCCGGTGCGCCCTCGGAGGGGACGACACCGGCGGCGCCCCTCGACGGTCAGGACCGTCGCGACGAGCTCAGCCACGCCACGCGGCGCTCCTCGTGGGTGAGCAGCCCGTCCAGCTCGGCGAGCCGCGCCCGGGTGGCCTCGTCCGCGAGACCGCGGGCCTGCGCGCGAAAGGCGTGGGCCATCTCCCGGTCCCCTCGCGCGTCCTCCCGGGTGGAGGGACGCGGCTGGTGATCGCGGGGGAGGACCGCGAGCGTCGACTCGCTGGCGAAGCGGGCGTCGAACGCCGTCAGCAGCGGGTCGCCGGCGACGCGGTAGGGGTTGTCTTCCGGCGGGTGCATGGTCACCCGTCCGTGGCTGCCCACCGTGAGCAGGACCAGCCCGGCCGCGATGCTGAAGAAGACGTTGGGCAGCCGGAAGGCGAGCAGGTTGTACGGGGTCGACAGCAGGGCCAGGCCGATGAAGGCGGCCACGAGGAACGCCGAGCCGACCAGGATCATCGTCGTCGAGGCGGGTCGGCCGCCGCGCGCGGCGGTCGCGACGAGGACCGCGGCGGTCACGACGGACACCGTCGAGAGCAGGCCGTTGGTGGACAGCCCGAACAGCGGGACGCCGCGGGTGTCGAAGGCGGACAGCCCGCCGAGGTAGCCCAGGACGCCGAACGCCGCGATGACCGCGGCGACGGTGATCGCTCCGAGCCGGTGGACGAGGACCACCCGGTGGTCGAGGGGCGGGCGCGGGCGGCGCTCCGGGGCGGGCTCCCCGGCCGGCTGCCCAGCTGGGCGAGGTGCGTAGGCGATGGACATGACGGCCCTCCTGGCTGAAGAACGTCGTGGAGTACGACTCGGCCGGCATCCCCTCGAACGGTTGCCCTCAACCGAAGTGACGTCGGCGTCACGCCGCCCCACCACGGGCCGCCGGGGCGCGGGCCGCGTCCGCGTACCCTCGGACCGGGTCGAGCAGGGGAGTGCCGTGGGCGTGTCGGGCGAGGGTGTGCGCCTGCAGAAGGTGCTGGCCGAGGCGGGCGTCGCCTCGCGGCGCCAGGCCGAGATCCTCATGCGGCAGGGCCGCGTGGAGGTCGACGGCAAGGTCGTCAAGGAGATGGGCATCCGGGTCGACCCGGACAGCGCGGTGATCCACGTCGACGGCTCCCGGATCGTCACCGACACCGAGACCGTGCACCTCGCGCTGAACAAGCCCGAGGGGATGCTCTCGACGATGTGGGACGAGCAGGGCCGCCGCTGCGTCGGCGACGTCGTCCTGGAGAAGGCCGAGGGCCAGCGGCTGTTCCACGTCGGGCGCCTCGACGCCGACACCGAGGGCCTGCTGCTGCTGACCAACGACGGCGAGCTGGCCAACCGGCTGATGCACCCGTCCTACGAGGTGCCCAAGACCTACCTCGCCGAGGTCCGCGCGCCGATCCCCAAGGACTTCGGGCGCCGGCTGCGCGACGGCGTCGAGCTGGACGACGGCCCGGTGGCGGTCGACAGCTTCCGGGTGATCGACCGGTCGGGCGCGCGGGTGATGGTCGAGGTCGTGCTGCACGAGGGCCGCAAGCACATCGTCCGGCGCCTGCTCGAGGCCGTCGACAAGCCCGTCGAGCGCCTCGTGCGCACCGCGGTCGGCGAGGTGCGCCTCGGTGAGCAGCGGCCCGGGACCCTGCGCAAGCTCGGCCGTGACGAGGTCGGATCGCTCTACAAGGCCGTCGGCCTGTAGATCACCCGGGTACGGGGCGGACGTCACACCTCCGTCCAGGGCACAATGAAGACCCGAACGGGGTGCGGGCGACGTTCGGGAGGCTGGTCGGCATGGACGGGACACTGCGCGGGGTGGTCGCCGTCGACGGGCCCTCGGGCACGGGCAAGTCGACCACCGCGCGGGGCCTGGCCCTGCGCCTGGACGCGCGCTACCTCGACACCGGCGCGATGTACCGCGCGGTGACGCTGGCCGTGCTGCGCGCCGGGGTGCCGGTCGACGTCGCCGCGACGGCCGCCGACGGCCACGACGAGGTGGTGGCCGTGGCGCTGGGCGCGCGCCTGGACGTCTCGACCGACCCGGCCGAGCCGCGCGTGCGCCTCGACGGCGACGACGTCGACGCCGAGATCCGCGGCAGCGAGGTCACCGCGGCGGTGTCGGCGGTCTCGGCGCTGACCGCGGTGCGCACCCACCTCGTGGACGTGCAGCGCCGGATCGTGCGCGAGGCGCTCGACGACGGCGCCGGCATCGTGGTCGAGGGCCGCGACATCGGCACGGTCGTCGTCCCCGACGCCGGGCTGAAGGTGTTCCTCACGGCCTCGGAGCTGGTCCGCGCCGGCCGCCGGGACGCGGAGAACACCGCCGCCGGCCGCGCGGGAGCGGCTGGTACCGACAGCACCCGCGCCGACCTCGTGCGGCGCGACACGCTGGACTCGTCGCGCGCAGCGTCCCCGCTGCGCCCGGCACACGACGCGGTCGAGGTCGACACCTCGACGCTGGACATCGACGGCGTGCTCGCACGCCTGCAGCACCTGGCCGAGGACCGCGAGATGGTCACCGGCCTCGCCGACGTGGGAGTCGGCCGTACAGGAGGATGACGTGACGCAGGACCTGCCCGCTTCGCTGCTCGGCGAAGGCACGGGCGACCTGCCCGACGACGGGGGAGCACCGGCCCAGCCGGTGCTCGCCGTGGTCGGGCGCCCCAACGTCGGCAAGTCGACGCTGGTGAACCGCATCCTGGGACGGCGTGAGGCCGTGGTCCAGGACGTCTCGGGCGTGACGCGCGACCGCGTGGCCTACGACGCGCTGTGGAACGGGCGGCGGTTCACGCTGCTCGACACCGGCGGCTGGGAGCCCGGCGCCAAGGGCATGCAGGCCGCGATCTCGGCGCAGGCCGAGACGGCGATGGCCACCGCGGACGTGATCCTGCTGGTGGTCGACGGCCAGGTCGGCGCGACCGCGGTGGACGAGGCCGTCGCGCGCACCCTGCGCCGCGCCGACCGCCCGGTGATCCTGGCGGCCACCAAGGTCGACGACGCGCGGGGCGAGAACGAGCTCTCGGCGCTGTGGCGCCTCGGGCTCGGCGAGCCCCACCCGGTGTCCGGGCTGCACGGGCGCGGCTCGGGCGACCTGCTCGACCTCGTCATCGACGCGATGCCGCAGAGCCCCCGCGACGACGTGGACCTCACCGGCGGACCGCGGCGCGTGGCGCTCGTCGGCAAGCCCAACGTCGGCAAGTCGAGCCTGCTCAACCAGCTCACCGGCGAGACGCGCGCGGTGGTCGACGCGACCGCGGGCACCACCACCGACCCGGTCGACTCGCTGGTCGAGATCGACGGCGAGACCTGGAAGTTCGTCGACACCGCCGGCCTGCGCCGCAAGGTGGGCCAGGCGTCGGGCACCGAGTACTACGCCTCGCTGCGCACCAAGGCCGCCATCGAGGCCGCCGAGGTCACGGTGCTGCTGCTGGACGCCTCCGAGCCGATCAGCGAGCAGGACCTGCGCGTCGCGTCCCAGGTCGCCGAGGCCGGCCGGGCCCTGGTGCTGGCCATGAACAAGTGGGACCTCGTCGACGAGGACCGCCGGTACACGATGGTCCGCGAGCTCGAGCGGGCCCTGGTGCGCTTCCCCTGGCTGGAGCGGGTCAACATCTCCGCGCGCACGGGGCGTGCGGTGCAGAAACTCGCCCCGGCCATGCGCACGGCGCTGGAGAACTGGGACCGGCGCGTGCCCACGGGCCAGCTCAACCAGTGGCTCGCCGACGTCGTCGCCGCCACGCCGCCGCCGGTGCGCGGCGGGAAGCAGCCGAAGATCCTGTACGCGACGCAGGCCCAGAACCGGCCGCCGACGTTCGTGCTGTTCACCTCGGGCTTCCTCGAGGCCGGCTACCGCCGCTTCATCGAGCGCAAGCTGCGCGAGACGTTCCCGCTGACCGGCACGCCGATCCAGATCAACGTGCGGGTCCGCGAGAAGGGCAAGCGCGGCGGCCGCGGACGCTGATACGGTTCCAGGACCACCCCGTCCTGAGGAGTGATCGTCGTGCACGATCTCGGACCCGCCAGCCGTGAGGTCGCCCGTGTCGCCGCGCAGGTGACCGACGCCGACCTCGACCGTCCGACGCCGTGTGGGGAGTGGTCGGTCCGGGACCTGCTCGGCCACCTCCTCGCGTTCACCGGCCACTTCATCGGCGTCGCCCGGCACGAGGACGGGCAGGCTGGTGGTCCGCCGATGGACCTGCCGCCCGACTGGCGCGCCGAGCTCGACGCCCGGCTCACCCTCCTGCCGGCCGTGTGGGCGCAGCCCTCGGCCTGGGAGGGCGAGGGGTCGGCGGGCGGGCTGACGATGCCCCGGGCGCAGCTCGGCGTGGTCGCGCTCGAGGAGCTCGTGCTGCACGGCTGGGATCTGGCCAGCGCGGTCGGGGCGGAGATCGCGGTCCGCGACGAGGACGTCGAGGTGGTCGCCGGCTTCGTCCGGAACTTCGAGCACGCGCCGCAGGAGCAGCGGACGGGGCTCTACGGGCCGGTGGTGCACGCCGAGACGACCACCGACCTCGACCGCGTGCTCGCCCTCGCCGGCCGCGACCCGCAGCGACCGGTCACCGCGACGACCGGGTCGTAGTCAGCGCACGGGTCAGCGCACCGACCCGAGGACGGCCGCCGCGAGGCTCGCCCGATCGGGCAGGCCGAGGCGGGTGCAGGCGCGGTATGTGGCTCTCCACCGTGCGCACCGAGACGTGCAGGCGTGCGGCGATCTGGCGGT
>CADCTH010000613.1 GCA_902805495.1 uncultured Actinomycetospora sp. | reverse complement strand
GGCGCGGCCGCGGGGCCGGCGGCGGCGGGGGCGGGAGCTCGGGCTCGCGGCGGGTGGCCACGACGGCGATGCCGGCGCCGAGCACCGCGAGCACGACGAGCCACAGGCCCCAGCGGCGACGCTTGGTCTCCGGGGGCTCGATGCGGGCCGCGAGGTCCTTGCGCACCGAGGTCAGCTGGTCGTCGAGCTGGCTGCGCACGGTGTCGCGCACGGTGCCGCCGAGGTCGCGCAGCTCGTCGGCCGAGGTCGGCACCGACGACTTCTCGAGACGCTTGCGGGCGTCCTTGGCGTACGCCTTGGCCTGCTTGCGGGCCTCCTTGGCGGCCTTGTTGGCGCGCTTGCGGGTCTCCTGGCGCGCCTCCTGGGCGCGCTGGCGGGCCTCGGCCTGCGCCTCCTCGGCGCGCTGGCGGGCCTCCGCGCGGGCGTCGAGGACGCGCTGGCGGGCCTCGTCGGCCGCCGCCCGGACGTCCTTGCGCACCTCGGCGCGCTTCTTGGCGCCCTGCTTGCGCGCCTTCTCCTTGTCCTTGCGCGCCTGCTCGGCCGCCTTCTGTGCGCGCTTCTCGGCCTTCTTGCGGGCCTTCTGGCCCTCCTTGCGCAGATCGTCCAGGTCCTCCCTGGCACCGATCAGAGTCTTGCTGCTCACCAGAACGTTCACCTCACTCGTCGTGGGGCGGCCATGATGCTCCCAGCCCCTCTCGTGCAAGTGCCCGACCCGCCGGGACGTCACACCCGCTACTCCATTCGAAGGTCTCCGCAGCCTGGTGGCACCATGGCGGAGTGACCACCGCCGACACCCCGACCGCCACGCTGCACACCACCAACGGCGACATCACGGTGCGCCTGTTCCCGAACGAGGCCCCGAAGACCGTCGAGAACTTCGTGGGTCTGGCCACCGGCGACAAGGCCTACAGCGAGCCGAACGCCAAGGGCGGCAGCAACGGACCCTTCTACGACGGCACGATCTTCCACCGCGTCATCGCCGGTTTCATGCTCCAGACGGGCGACCCCACGGGCACCGGCCGTGGCGGCCCCGGCTACAAGTTCGCCGACGAGTTCCACCCCGACCTGCGCTTCGACCGCCCCTACCTGTTGGCCATGGCCAACGCCGGGCCCGGCACCAACGGCTCGCAGTTCTTCATCACGGTCGCGCCGACCACCTGGCTCAACCGCAAGCACACGATCTTCGGTGAGGTGGCCGACCAGAGCTCGCGCGACGTCGTCGACGCCATCGCGGCCACCGCCACGGGCCCGGGCGACCGCCCGGTGCAGGACATCGTCATCGACTCGGTGACGGTCAGCTGACACGCGACCGACAGGTGAGGTGAGCGGGACGTGACCGCGTCCGGACCGGGGCCCGCCGCGGGGCCGGACGCGGCGCCGTCCTGCGTACGCCATCCCGACCGGCCCACCGCGCTGGCCTGCACGCGGTGCGGGCGGCCGGCGTGCCCCGACTGCCTGCTCCCGGCTCCCGTCGGCGCGCACTGCGTCGACTGCCTGGCCGAGAGCGCCCGCACGACCCGCACCGCCCGCACCGTGGGCGGCGCCCCCGCGCGTGCGACGACCACGCCGGTCGTCACCATCACGCTCATCGCGGTCAACGTGGCGGTCTACGTGCTCAGCGCGCTCTCGGCCGGGAGCGCGCGGTTCAACTACGACTCGCCGTGGGTCACCGCCACCTGGCTCGTGCCCGCCGACGTGGCGGCCGGCGAGTGGTACCGGCTGATCACCGCCGGGTTCCTGCACGCCGGCCCGCTGCACATCGCGTTCAACATGATCGCGCTGTGGGTGCTCGGCCGGGACCTCGAGCTGGTGCTCGGCCGGCTGCGCTACGGGCTCCTGTACGGGGTCTCGCTGCTCGGGGCCTCGACGGCCGTCGTGCTCCTCGGCGCGCCCGACCGCCCCGTGCTCGGCGCCTCGGGTGCCGTGTTCGGGCTGATGGGCGGCCTGGTGATCGTGCTGCGCCGGCTGCGGATGTCCCCGGGCCCGGCGCTCGTGACCATCGCGATCAACGTCGTGCTGACGTTCACCATCCCGGGGCTGTCGGTGCTCGGGCACCTCGGCGGGCTCGTCGCCGGGCTCGCCGTCGCCGCGGCGCTCGTCCACGGCCCGGGGCGGTCACGGCCGGCGGCCGGGCTCCTCGCCGTCGGCGGGATCGCGGCCGTCCTCGTCGTGCTCGTCGCCCTCCGCACCCTGACGCTCTAGCCCGCGCGCCCGCCCCGCCCGGGCGCGGTGGGCCTGCAGCGCGCCGGCGACCTCCACCGGGTCGGCGCCGAGCTCGAGCCGCCCGAAGACGAGCAGGCGGCTGTCGGGCTCGGGGCCGTCGGGCCCGGCCCCGTCGGTGCTGTCGCGGGCCTCGACCTCGAGGTAGGACGCCGGGAGGCCCATCCGGCGCATGCGCATCGTGCGCACCGCGTCGACCCGCTCCCACGGCCAGCGCCGCGTGCCGGTGGCGCCGCGCAGCACGAGGCCGGTCTCGTCGGCGCGCAGCCGTGGGCGCGCCACGGCCCCGATCACGGCCGCGACGGCCAGGGCGGGCTCGGCGACGCCGGTGAGCACCCGGCCCGGCGGGTCGTCAGCGCCCACCGCCCAGGCACCGAGACCGATCGCGGCGACCGCCCCCG
>CADCTH010000612.1 GCA_902805495.1 uncultured Actinomycetospora sp. | reverse complement strand
GTCGAGGCCGGCGTCGGCGAGCGCGCCGGCGACCGCCTCCTTGCCGAGCGGCATCGCCTCGGCGAGGAAGCGCTGCATGCGCGCGGCGGTGCCGAGGCCGGAGACGTCCTCCTGCGTCGGGTCGACGACGCCGCGGCGCGTGCGGATGGCGGCCGACTGCCACACCTTGCGGGCGATGCGGGCGTCGGCGTAGTGGTCGCGGAAGAACCCGTCCCACAGGGCCTGCTGGTCCATGGGCGCGGGCAGTGCGTGGCCCGCGCCGGTGATCGCGGCACTCATGCGGCTCCCCTCACGTCTTGCGTCCGGCGGCCTGGAAGATCCCGGCGGTCGACCGGGTGGGCAGCATGCGCACCGCGGCCTTCCTGCCCGCCAGCCAGGCCAGGTAGTCGAGGGCGCTCACCCGCAGTCCCGTGAGCTGCAGCTCCACGCCGCACCGGCGGGCGCCGTCGACGAGCGCGCACCGGTCGACGAACAGCGCCGGGTCGTGCAGCCGCGGCGGCGGTCCGGCCGGGATGCGCTCGCCGACGGTGATCGACAGGAAGCGGCCCCACCGGGTCGCGGCGATCGTGTCGAGCACGAGCACGCCCCCCGGGCGCAGGACCCGGCAGGCTTCCGACACCAGCTCCAGCGGCTCGAGCACGTGCTCCAGCACCTCGCCCGCCACGACGACGTCGGCCACCTCGTCGGCGAAGGGCAGGCGCAGGACGTCGCCCCGCACCGGCAGCACGCCGTGCGCGCGGGCCTGCGGCAGCGCCGTCGCCGACAGGTCGAGGCCCACGTGGCGGTGGCCCTTGTCGACCACGTGCGGCGCGAGCAGCCCACCGCCGCAGGCGAGGTCGAGCAGCAGGCTGTCGGGACGCGTCGCCTCGGGCACCAGCCGGGCGCGGGCCGCGGCGATCCAGTGCAGCATCGCGAAGCCGCCGCGGGGGTCCCACCAGGTGTCGGCGAGGTCGTCGTACTGCGCCGGGTCGTTGCGGGCGCGCACCGGGAGGGTCACGCCTCCATCTTCGCCCGACGGCCGCCCGGGTGCGGTGGTGGACTGCGCGACGTGCCTCACGCTCCCCGGTCGTCCGCCGCGCTGCTGCGCGCGAGCCACCCGGAGCCGACGGTGGCCGTCACGGCGATCGCGACGGCGCTGGCCGTCTCGACGGGCCTGGGCGCGCGCTCGCTGTGGGTGGCGGCGGCGTTCCTGACCGGCCAGCTGTCGGTGGGCTGGAGCAACGACTGGATCGACGCCGCCCGCGACGCGCGCAACCGGCGGGCCGACAAGCCGGTCGGCCAGGGGCGCCTCGCGGTGTCGACGGTGCGGACGGCCGCGCTCGTCGCGCTCGCGCTGTGCGTGCCGCTCTCGCTCGCGATGGGGCTCGGCGCCGGGCTGCTCCACCTCGCGGCCGTGGCCGCCGCCTGGTCGTACAACGCCCGGCTCAAGGCCACCGCGCTGTCGTGGCTGCCGTACGCGCTCGCCTTCGGTGCGGTGCCGTCGATCGTGGTGCTCGCCCTGCCGGGCGCGTCCGCGGCGCCGCTCTGGGCGACCGCGGCGGGCGCCCTGCTCGGTGTCGGCGCTCACCTCTGCAACGCCCTGCCCGACCTCGAGGAGGACCTCGCGCAGGGCGTGCGCGGGCTCCCGCACCGGCTGGGCCCGCGCCGGTCGGCGGCCGTCGCCGCCGTGCTCCTGCTCACAGCCGCGGTCGTGCTCGCGGTCGGCCCGCCCGGCCCTCCGGGGCTGCCGGCCGTCGCCGCCGTCGGCCTGTCCGCGCTGGTCACGGCGGTCGGCCTGGCCCGCTCGAGGCGCGCGGGTTCGCGCGACGCCTTCCTCGCGGCGATCGTCGTCGCCGCCCTGTCGGTCGGGCTGCTGGTCGCCCGCGGTGCCGTGCTCGCGCCCGCCTGAGACGATGGTCGGGTGCGACGGACCTCTGCGACCGCCCTGCTCGGAGGCGTCCTGCTCCTGACCGGCTGCTCCGCCGGCGTCGCGAGCACGCCGACCGCCACGACGGCGGGGGCTGCGTTCCACGGCCAGGAGCCGCCCGGCGAGCTGCCCGAGCGGCCGTCGTTCGTGCTGACCGACACCGATGGCGAGTCGTTCGACTTCGCCGACGAGACCTCGGGCCGGCCGACGCTGCTCTACTTCGGCTACACGAACTGCCCCGACGAGTGCCCGACCGCGATGGCCGACATCGCCGGCGCGCTCCGCGTGGCTGAGCCGGAGGTCGCGGGGAAGACCCGCGTGGTGTTCGTGACGACCGACCCCGACCGCGACAGCGGGGCCGTCCTGCGGCGGTGGCTCGACAAGTTCGACACCGACTACGTCGGCCTCACCGGCACGCAGGCCGAGGTCGACGCGGCGCAGGAGGCCGTCGGCGTGGCACCGGCCGCCAAGGGCGGGCCCGTCCCGACCCTGCCGGGCCGTCCCGACGAGCACGTGCACGCCGAGGGGACCGCCCCTCACACCCACGACGGTCCGCTTGGATACGGTGTCGGCCATGCCGACGTGATCTTCGCGTACGACACCGAGGACCGGCTCCCCGTCATGTACCCCGGCGGGACCCGTCCCTCGGACCTCGCCGCCGACCTCCCCCTGCTCGTCCCTGGAGACGCCCCGTGAGCACGCCGCGCCGCCCCTTCGCCGCCCTCCGCCTGCCTGCCGCGGGTGCGGTCCTGACGCTCGCCCTGACCGGCTGCGGCGCCACCCTCGACGCGCAGACCTACCAGGAGCGCAGCCAGTCCGACGCCACCAACACCGCGGTGGGGACGATCGCGCTGCGCGGCCTCAGCGTCGAGTCGGGCGGCGACGACCGCACGCTCGATGCCGGCGAGGACGCCGAGGTCTTCCTGGTCCTCACCAACAGCGACGACGAGGACGACACGCTCGTCGAGGTCACCACGCCCGACGCCGAGGAGGTCGAGCTCCTCGTCGACGGCGAGCCGTCGCCCGACGGCATCGAGGTGCCACGCCTCGGGTCCACCGGCGACACCGCCACGCTGCGTCTCGTCTCGCTGAGCGAGGAGCTGCGCGAGGGCGAGTACACGACGCTGACCTTCCGCTTCGAGCGCAACGGCTCGATCGAGGTGCCCGTCCCGGTCCGCACCTCCGGCCGCACCGACCGCCCCGTCTACACCGGCGGTGAGGGCGAGGAGGGCGAGCCCGCCCTGCAGGCCCCCGCCGGCGGCGGGGAGGGCGAGGAGGCCGGTGGCGACGAGGGCGGCGCCGGTGCCGAGGGCGAGGAGGGCATCGTCGGCGAGGCCGAGGGCGGCCAGGGCGAGGACGAGGGCGAGACCGCGCCGCGCGACGACGACGAGACGACCAACGAGACGAACGAGGAGGACCCGGCCGCGAGCCCGTCGCCGGCCGGCTGACCCCTCGGCACGTCGGCGTCCCTTCCGTCCGCTGCAGCGCCGTTGACCGGAGCTCCGTCCGCGGGAGCCCCGTCCGCACGAGCCCCGTCCGCACGAGCCCCGTCCACAGCCGCGCCGCGCCTGCCCGGCCCTGTCGGCGGGCGCGGCTAGGTTCCCCCGCATGACCTCCGGACCTCCGCGCCCCGCGGTGACCGCCCGTGCTCCCGGCCGTCCCGGACCCACCCGCGTCGGCCCGGCCCGCGGCAAGGACCGGCCCGGGCACGCCTGCACCGAGTGCGGCGCGACCGTCGCCAAGTGGGTCGGCCAGTGCCCGCAGTGCTCGGCCTGGGGCACCATCGCCGAGGTCGCGCCGGTGCGCGCGCTGCCGGGGCTGAAGACCTCCGTCCAGGGCGAGGCGCCGCAGCACCCCGC
>CADCTH010000611.1 GCA_902805495.1 uncultured Actinomycetospora sp. | reverse complement strand
GTCGCGGGCGCCGTCCATCGCGGCGGCGAGCTCGGCGCCGAGGGCCTCCATGTCGAGCGTCGCCGGCGGGCCGCTGGTGCCGGCCGCCGCGCCCGAGCGGTGCTCGGCGTGCACGGCCTCGAGGTCCACGCCGGTGGCCAGGAGCGTGCCGACGACCGAGCCGGCGGAGGTCCCGACGATGCGGTCGGCGAGGCCGAGGTCGACCTCGCCCTCGTCGAGCCCGACGAGGACGCCCACCTCCCAGGCGATCCCGGCGAGCCCACCTCCTCCGAGGACGATGGCGCGGACGGACGGGGCGGGAGCGTCGGCGGTCACGGCGACACCCTGCCCCCGCGGCGCCCGCTCCGCACGGGGGGTGCCTCCGAGATCACGCCGACGGCAGGCGGACGCGCAGGTCGTGGAACCGGCACTCCTGGATACGCGAAGATCAGCAGGGCGACAGGCACCTCGATCGTCGCGCAGACGTGCGCATCGCCCTGCTGATCACTGCGCGCCCCCGCGGCGCGAGTGATCGAAGTACCGATACGGACACTCAACGTCTGCGACGCCACTTCGCTGACACTCAGCCGCCCCGTCGCGACTCCGCCTGGGCGACGCGCTCGACGACCTCGAGCACGCTGTCGGGGTTGAGCGACATCGAGTCGATGCCCTGCTCGACGAGGAACTCCGCGAGGTCGGGGTGGTCGCTCGGGCCCTGACCGCAGATGCCGACGTAGCGCCCCTTGGCGTGGGCGGTCTCCAGCAGCATCGTGATCATCTTCTTGACCGCGGGGCTGCGCTCGTCGAACAGGTGCGCGAGGCGGTCGTCGTCGCGCCCGATGCCCAGCACCAGCTGGGTCAGGTCGTTCGAGCCGATCGAGAAGCCGTCGAACCGGTCGGCGAACTCGTCGGCCTGCAGGACGTTCGACGGGATCTCGGCCATGACGTAGACCTGCAGGTCGTCGCGGCCGCGCTCCAGCCCGTTCTCGGCCATGACCTCCAGGACGCGGTCGGCCTCCTCGGGCGTGCGGCAGAACGGGACCATGACGATGACGTTGGTGAAGCCCATCCGCAGCCGCACGCGCTCGAGGGCCCGGCACTCCAGCGCGAACGCGTCGCGGTAGTCGTCGCTGTAGTAGCGCGAGGCCCCGCGCCAGCCCAGCATCGGGTTCTCCTCGTCGGGCTCGAACTGCGTCCCACCGATGAGCCCGGCGTACTCGTTGGTCTTGAAGTCCGAGAGCCGCACCACCACCGGCTCGGGGTACTGCGACGCCGCGATCGTCGCGATGCCCCGCGAGAGGTGGTCGACGAAGTACTCGCCCTTGTCGTCCCAGCCCGCGGTCAGCTCCTCGATCTGGGCCTTCGCGTCCGGGTCCTCGACGTCGTCGAGGTGCAGCAGGGCCAGCGGGTGGGCCTGGATGACGTTGTTGACCAGGTACTCCATGCGCGCGAGCCCGATGCCGTGCGCGGGCAGGCGCCACCACTGCATCGCCGCGGCCGGGCTGCCGATGTTCATCATCACGCGCGTCGTCGTCTGCGGCACCGACTCGAGGTCCAGCTCGCGCTCGGAGAACGCGAGGATGCCGTCGTAGACATGACCCTCGTCGCCCTCGACGCAGGACAGCGTCACCTCGCGGCCCGCGGCGAGGAGCTCGGTGGCGTTCTGGGTGCCCACGACGGCCGGGACGCCGAGCTCGCGGCTGACGATCGCGGCGTGCGAGGTGCGCCCGCCCCGGTCGGTGACGATGCCGGCCGCGCGCTTCATGATCGGCACCCAGTCGGGGTCGGTCATGGTCGTGACCAGCACGCGGCCGTCGACGAACTGGTCGGCCTGCTCGGCGGACTCGATCACCTGCACCTCGCCGGCGGCCACCGCCTGCCCGATCGCGAGCCCGGAGACGAGCAGCTCGCCGGTCTCGTCGAGGCTGAACGTCGAGAGCGTGCCGGCGCCCGCGCGCGACTGCACCGTCTCGGGACGGGCCTGGACGACGAACAGCTCGCCGGTGCGCCCGTCCTTGGCCCACTCGACGTCCATCGGGCGGTCGTAGTGCCGCTCGATCACCGCGCCCCAGCGGGCCAGGGCCAGGACCTCGTCGTCGCCGAGGACCAGCGTGCGGCGCTCCTCGTCGGTGGTGTCGACGTTGGCGGTCGGCTCGGGACCCTCGTCGGTGTAGACCCGCTTCTGCTCCTTCGCGCCGACGGTGCGGCCGAGGACGGGGACGAGGTCGTCGTTCTCCAGGAACGGCTTGTAGACCGCCCACTGGTCCGGCGTGACCTCGCCGCCCACCACGGTCTCGCCCAGGCCCCAGGCCCCGTTGACGATCGCGGTGTCGGGGAAGCCGGTGTCGGTGTCGATCGTGAACATGACACCGGCGCACGCGAGGTCGGAGCGCACCATCTTCTGCACGCCGATCGAGAGCGCCACGTCGTGGTGGTCGAAGCCCTGCTCGATGCGGTAGCTGATGGCGCGGTCGGTGAACAGCGACGCGTAGCAGTCCTTGCACGCGGCCAGCAGCGCGTCGACGCCGACGACGTTGAGATAGGTGTCCTGCTGGCCGGCGAAGCTGGCGTCGGGCAGGTCCTCGGCGGTGGCGCTGCTGCGCACCGCGACGTCGACGTCGGTGGTGTCGTAGCGCTTGCCGAGCTCCTCGTAGGCCGACCGGATCGCGTCGGCGGTGGACTCCGGGAACTCGGCGCGGTCGAACAGGCCCCGGATCTCGCTGCCCGCCGCGGCCAGCTCGCGCTCGCCGTCGGCCAGCTCCCCCAGGATCCGGCGGATCTCCGCGTCCAGCCCGTTGGCCTCGACGAACGCGCGGAACGCCGCCGCCGTCGTCGCGAACCCGCCCGGCACCCGGATGCCCTGACCGACGAGGTTGGCGATCATCTCGCCGAGCGAGGCGTTCTTGCCGCCCACCTCCTCGACGTCGCCGGACCCCACCGTCTCCAGCCACCGGACCTCGTCCGCCACGTGCCCTCCCCGTCCCGGGGTCGTCGCGCCGCCGCGGGAGTCGCGTGGCGCACGACCGATCGCCGAGCGGAATCCCCTCGGGAGGTGGTGGCGGAAACCCCGCGGGGGGTCAGCCGTCCCGGCGGACCAGGCGCGCGGCCAGCCGCTCGATCTCGGCCTCGGGGTCGCCGGTGAGCCCGGTGTGCACCGGGCCGGGCTGCAGGACGGTGCTGCGCGGCGCGGTCAGCCAGCGGAAGCGCTCGCCCGGCGAGAGGACGCCTGCCGGTCCCTCGCCGTGCACAGCCCGCTCCCAGGCGTCCAGGGCGCCGGCCAGGGCCTCGAGGTCCGCGGCGGGGTCGAGGGCGCGCACACGGTCGGGGTCGAGGTGGGTGCGCACGGCGAGGTGCACACGGTGGCGGCAGTGCAGCAGCACGCCGACGTTGACCAGCTCGCCGCGCTCGATGTCGGGGACGACGCGCAGGAGGGCGTACTCGAAGGTGTCGCGCTCGCTCATGCCGGCACCCACGCCTCGCGGGCGGCCAGCCGGGCCAGGAGGTGCTCGACGTAGGCGTCGCGGGGTGCGTCGTCGAGCCACCCGTCGGGCACCCGCGTCACCACGTCCTCGAGCAGCGCCCGGTCGACCCGCCCCGCGAGCTCGGCGTCGGCCTGCGCGCGCGCCGTGGCGGCCGGGGCGAGGACGTGGTCGGCGACGTCGTAGGGCCGGGCGACGACGGCCTGCGCGCGGGCCCAGGAGTGGTGGAAGTACAGGCAGGCGCCGTGGTCGATGAGCCACAGGTCGCGGTGCCAGCGCAGCAGGTTCGGGTTGCGCCAGGAGCGGTCGACGTTCTCGACGAACGCGTCGAACCACAGCACCCGCGACGCCTCGAGCGGGTCCACGGCGTGGGCGACGGGGTCGAACCCGATGGCGCCGGGCAGGAAGTCCAGGCCCAGGTTGTCCCCGCCGCTGCGGGCCAGGAGCTCCTGGACCTCCCAGTCGGGCTCCGAGCGCGCGATGACGGGGTCGAGCTCGAGCACCACCAGCTCGGGCACCCGCAGCCCGAGGCGCCGGCCGATCTCACCGGCGACGATCTCGGCCACGAGCGCCTTCGGACCCTGTCCGGCGCCGGTGAACTTGGCGACGTAGGTGCCCAGGTCGTCGGCCTCGACGAGCCCCGGCAGCGAGCCGCCCTCGCGCAGCGGGGTCACGTAGCGGGTGGCGGTGACCCGGCGCAGCACCTGGTCCCCGGTCACCCGGCCATCCTGCCGTGCGGCTCAGGGCTCCTGGTGCCCGACCTCCGGCGCGACCCCGATCCGGCGCAGCAGGAACAGGCACGCCACCGCGATGTCGTTCCACGCCGTCGCCGCGTCCGCGCGCGCCCAGTCGATCTTCTCGCGCAGGGCGCGCGCCGTGGGCAGCACCTTGGCCAGGTCGCAGGCGTGCTCGTTGAGCGCCGCCAGCTTGCCGATCATGAGATCGGTGGCGTCGACCACCGGCATCTTCACCGACAGGACCTCCTGCTCCACGGCCCGGGAGAGCAGGGCGTCGTCGACGGGCTCGCTCGCCAGGCGGAACAGGATGTCGACCAGCGCGCCGTCGCTGTAGACCTTGAACAGCCAGTCCTCGGGCGGCTGCCGCACGTCGAGCCCTGACTCGGCGAGCACCTCCGCGGCGCGCCCGGCCTCGGCCTGCGTGACCACGAAGTCGACGTCGTTCGACGGCTCGGGCCCGCCCAGCGCCCATCCGGCGTAGCCCCCGGCGAGCGCGAAGCCCACGCCGCCCTCGCGCAGGGCGACCGCGACACGCTTGAGCGCCTCGCGGCGCCCGGACCCGTCAGGCGGGTGCTCGGCATCCGTCAGGGGTTCGCTCACTCCGGGGGCGGTACCCGAGCTGATCGACGACGAACCCGGGCGGGCACCCTGGGCGGGTGCGCCTGGGGACCTGGAACGTGCTGCACGGGGCCGCGACGGCCACCGGCCCGGCCGACGTGGAGGGCGTCGCCGACGCGGTCGGCGGGCTCGACGTCGACGTCCTCGGGCTGCAGGAGGTGGACCGGGCGCAGCCCCGCTCGGACGGCGCCGACCTCGCAGCGGTCGCCGCGACGGCCATGGGCGCGGTCGAGCACCGGTTCGCGCCCACACTGCACGGGATGCCGGGCGCCTGGGCGCCGGCGCCGGACCCGGTCGGCGAGGTCACCGGCGACACCGGGACCCCGCCGCCGGACGCCACGCCCGCCTACGGCATCGCGCTGATCTCGCGGCTGCCGGTGACCGACTGGCGCGTGCTGCCGCTGCCGCGCCTGCCGCGCCGGGTCCCGCTGCTGCTCGGGTCCCCGCGCCGCGTGGTCTGGGTGCGCGACGAACCCCGCACGGCCGTCGCCGCCCGCGTCGCCGGGCCGCACGGGCCGGTCACCGTCGTCACCACGCATCTCTCGTTCATCCCCGGCTGGAACCTCGTCCAGCTGCGCCACCTCGCCCACGCCGTGCGGGGTGACGGGCCCGTCGTGGTCACCGGCGACCTCGACCTCGGCGCGCGCCGGGCCCGCCTCGCCAGTGGGCTGCGCGGGCTCGTGATCGGGCAGACGTTCCCCGCCGAGGCCCCGCGCCGCCAGATCGACCACCTGCTCGGGCGGGGCGTCGTCGCGTCGGCGCCGCGCGTGCACCACCCGCCGCTCTCGGACCACCGCGCGCTCTCGGCGACCGTGGTGCCGGCGGGCTGACCCCCGCACTCACCCCTGGCGCACGGCCGGGGTGTCGGTGGGACGCCACCCCGGCGGACCGAAGACGTGACCGAGCTTGGCGCGCAGCCCGCGGGCCGCCCGGACGTCGGCGATCATCTTCGCGTACTCGCCGTACTGGAGGCGGAACACGTTGTGGGTGTCCACCGGCGTGGTCAGCCCGTAGCGCGGTCGCTGCCGCTCCTCGGCGAACGTGCCGAAGAGACGGTCCCAGACGATGAGGATGCCGCCGTAGTTCTTGTCGAGGTACTCGGGGTCGCTGCCGTGGTGGACGCGGTGGTGGGACGGGGTGTTCATCACGAGCTCGACCGCGCGCGGGAGCTTGTCGACGGTCTCGGTGTGGATGAAGAACTGGTAGACCAGGTTCGCCGAGAAGGCGATGTAGATCATCCACGGCGTGAACCCGAGCAGGGGCAGCGGGAGCCAGAACAGCCCCTCCACCCACGGGTTCCACTTCTGGCGCACCGCGGTGCTCAGGTTGAAGTACTCGCTGGAGTGGTGGGCCTGGTGCCCGGCCCAGGCGAAGCGCACCCGGTGGGAGAACCGGTGGGTCGCGTACCAGGCCAGGTCGACGACCACGATGAGCAGCAGCCAGCTCCACCACGTGTCGGCGGGGACGTGCCACGGCGCGACGTACGTCCACAGGAACACGAAGACCACGAGGGAGGCCGCCTTGAGCAGCGCCATGAACACGAGCGAGCCGGCCCCCATGCCGATGCTCGTGCGGGCGTCGCGGGCGTCGTAGCCCCGCAGGTCGTCGCGGGCGGCGTGGCGGACCACCAGCACCTCGATCGCCATGAACACCACGAAGACCGGCAGGGCGTAGAGCAACGGGGTGTGGATCTGGTCCCAGACCGCGGCGGGCATCGGCGGGCTCCCTTCATGTGACCGAAGGGTAAATTACCCTGCAGTCACATGCGCGGGTCAAGCTCGGCGGGCCTCCCGGTCGGTCCGCCCATGACGACGAGGACGCGCGCGCACCGCGTGACCATGGCGTCGGCGTCGAGGTCGGGGTGCTCCAGCCACCAGGAGACGACCGCGTTGACCGCCTGCTGCCAGATGCGGCTGAGCAGGTCGTGGTCGAGCGGGTCGGTGTTGCCGGC
Organism: uncultured Actinomycetospora sp.; assembly: GCA_902805495.1. Taxonomy (GTDB): domain Bacteria; phylum Actinomycetota; class Actinomycetes; order Mycobacteriales; family Pseudonocardiaceae; genus Actinomycetospora. The sequence goes on along the minus strand of CADCTH010000611.1, from coordinate 1,404 downwards.
GCGGCGCAGGACGTCGGCCGTGCCCTCGGCCCCCATCGCGGCGAGCTCGGCCCGGTAGCCGCGGGCGAGCGTGTCGGCCTCGCTCCCCCGCGGGATGGTGGGGTCGTAGAGCACCGGCCACGCGTGGCGGCAGCGGTCCAGCACGGCGAAGATCGCCGCCAGGGTGGCCAGCGCGCGCCGCCCGGCGTCGGCCTCCTCCGTCGGGACGGCGGCGACACCCAGCACGAGCAGGTCGCCGGCCCGGCGCACGCAGGCGGATGCGAGGCCGTCCCGGGAACCGAAGTAGCTGTAGATGAGCGGCTTCGAGATGTCGGCGCGCCGGGCGACGTCGGCGACCGAGACGTGGGCGTGGCCCCGCAGGCCGAACTCCTCGATCGCCGCCGCGAGGATCTGCGCCTCCCGCTCGGCCCGGGAGACCCCCTTCGTGCCCGCCTTCGCCGCCGCCACGGTGTCGGAGGGTACGGCGGCGGACCGGGCGAGGGGCGCCGCCGCCCGTCGGGGCGGGCGGGGCGCCCCTCGCGGGGGCCGGGGAGCGGGTCCGGGGTCCGGCTAGCTGCAGCCGCTGGTGGAGCCGCAGCCCTCGCAGACGTAGCAGGAGCCGGCGGGGCGCATCTTGGTGCCGCAGGTCAGGCACAGCGGCGCGTCGGCCGCCTTGTCCTGCTGCAGCTCCAGCAGCTCGGTGGAGCTGCCGACCGAGACGTCGGCCCGACGCTCGCGCGGCGAACCGGTCTTCTCGGCCGGGGACACGTCCACCGAGGTCCGCAGCGACTCGACGTCCACCGACTCGGCGGCGGGAGCGGCCGGCGCGGCGGCGGCGCCGGTGCCGTAGTCGGTGGCCGCGACCTGGGCCGAGCGCTCGTCCGCGGAGAAGATGCCCAGCTGGGCGCGCTTCTCGTAGGGCAGGTGGTCGAGCGCGATGCGACGGAACAGGTAGTCGACGACGCTGGTGGCCATGCGGACGTCCGGGTCGTCGGTCATGCCGGCCGGCTCGAAGCGCATGTTGACGAACTTGGAGACGTAGGTCTCCAGCGGGACGCAGTACTGCAGCGCGATCGAGATGGCCATCGAGAACGCGTCCATGACGCCGGCCAGGGTGGAGCCCTGCTTCGACATCTTGACGAAGATCTCGCCGAGGCCGTCGTCGGGGTACGAGCCCGCGGTCATGTAGCCCTCGGCACCGGCCACGGCGAACGACACCGTCTCGCTCGGGCGCTTCTTGGGCAGCCGCTTGCGCACCGGGCGGTGGTCGGTGGCGGCGACCTCCTTGCCGGAGGTGGACTCCGCCGTGGTGCCGCTGGTCTTCCCCGTCGACAGCGGCTGGCCGACCTTGCAGTTGTCGCGGTAGATCGCGAGCGCCTTGAGCACCATCTTCCAGGACTCGAAGTAGATCTCCTGGATGTCGGC
>CADCTH010000610.1 GCA_902805495.1 uncultured Actinomycetospora sp. | reverse complement strand
CTGCATGTCCTCGAACGGCTGGTCGCCCTTGGCCGCGCCGAACTCCTCGGACAGGCCCGGCCACAGCCGCGTGCGCTTGCCCGACTCGTCGTACTCGTAGAACCCGGCGCCCGACGAGCGGCCCTTGCGGTCGAGCTCGACCATGCGGTCGATGATCGCCTCGGAGGGGTGCGGCACCCAGGTGCCGCCGGACTCCTCGACGCAGCGCCGGGTCTCCTGGCGGATCTTCTGCGGCAGCGTCAGGGTGAGCTCGTCCATCAACTGCAGCGGCGGGGCCGGGTAGCCGGCCTGCGCCGCGGCCTGCTCGATCGACGACGGCGCCGCGCCCCCGCCGAGCATGGCCACGGCCGCGTTGATGAACGTGCCGATGACGCGGCTGGTGAAGAACCCGCGGCTGTCGGAGACGAGGATCGGGGTCTTCTTGATCTGCAGCGCGATGTCGATGGCCTTGGCCAGCGTCGCGTCGCTCGTCCTCTCACCGCGGATGATCTCCAGGAGCGGCATCTTGTCGACCGGCGAGAAGAAGTGCAGGCCGACGAAGTCCTCGGGGAGCTCGACGCCCTCGGCGAGGCTCGTGATCGGCAGCGTCGAGGTGTTCGAACCCAGGACCGCGTCGGGCGCGAGGTGCGGCAGGATCTCGCCGAACACCTGCTTCTTGAGATCCGGGCTCTCGAAGACGGCCTCGATGACGAGGTCGGCGCCGGCGGCGGCGGACGCGTCGTCGGTCGCCGTGATCCGCGCGAGGACCTCGTCGGCCTTCTCCTGCGTGGACTTCCCGCGCGAGACGGCCTTCTCCAGGATCTTCTGCGAGTAGGCCTTGCCCTTCTCGGCGTTCTCCTGGCTGACGTCCTTGAGCACGACCTCGAGGCCCGCCATCGCACAGGTGTACGCGATGCCCGCGCCCATCATCCCGGCGCCGAGCACGACGACCTTGCGGGCCGTGTGCAACTCATGGCCGTCCGGACGCGAGGCGCCCTTGTTGATGGCCTGCAGGTCGAAGAAGAACGCGCGGGTCATGTTGGTCGACACCTGCCCGCAGGCGAGGTCGGCGAAGTAGCGCGACTCGATCTGCCCGGCGTTGTCGATGTCGACCTGCGCGCCCTCGACGGCCGCGCACATGATGTCGTACGGCGCGGGCATCGGGGCGTTCTTGAGCTGCTTGCGCAGGTTGGCCGGGAACGCCGGGAGGTTCGCGGCGAACTTCGGCACCGACGGCGTGCCGCCCGGGATCTTGTAGCCCTTGACGTCCCACGGCTGCGCGGCCTCGGGGTTGTCCTTCACCCACTGCTTGGCGCGGGAGATCATCTCGTCGGGGCTGTCGACGACCTCGTGCACGAGGCCCGCCTCGAGCGCCGCCTTCGGGTTGCGCTGCTGACCCTGCAGCAGCACGTTCATGAGGCCGTCGGCCAGGCCGAGCAGGCGCACGACGCGCACGACGCCGCCGCCACCGGGCAGCAGGCCCAGCGTCACCTCGGGCAGCCCGATCTTCGAGCCCTTGGCGTCGACGGCGATGCGGTGGTTGCACGCCAGCGCGATCTCGAGGCCGCCGCCGAGCGCGGCGCCGTTGATCGCGGCGACGACCGGCTTGCCCAGCGTCTCCAGGCGCCGCAGCAGACCCTTGATCTGCTGGGACTGGTCGAAGACCTTCTGCGCGTCGGCGCGGGTGTACTTGACGAGGTCGTCGAGGTTGCCGCCCGCGAAGAACGTCTTCTTCGCCGACGTCAGCACGACGCCCGCGATCTGGTCCTTCTCGGACTCCAGGCGCTCCAGCGTGGCGGCGAAGTCCTCGCCCCACTTGGCGCTCATCGTATTGGCCGAGGCGGTCGGGTCGTCCATCGTCAGCGTGACGATGCCGTCCCCGTCGGCCTCCCACCGGAACATGTTCTCGGACACTGCTCTGGCTGCTCCTTCTCGCTGGGGGTGTCGTTCCGGGGGTGGTGTCAGACCCGCTCGATGATCGTGGCGACGCCCATGCCGCCACCGATGCACAGCGTGACGATGGCGCGGCGCAGGTAGCGGCGCTCGAGCTCGTCCACCATCGTGCCGACGAGCATCGCGCCCGTGGCGCCGAGCGGGTGGCCCAGCGCGATGGCGCCGCCGGCGACGTTGGTGCGCTCGTGCGAGAAGCCCAGGTCGCGCATGAGCTTCATCGGCACGGCGGCGAACGCCTCGTTGATCTCGAGCAGGTCGATGTCGTCGACCGTCATGCCGGCCTTGGCCAGGACCTTCTCGCAGGCCGGCGTCGGGCCGGTCAGCATAATCGTCGGGTCGGCGCCGGAGACGGCGGTGGCGACGATGCGGGCGCGCGGGGTGAGGCCGTTCTGCTTGCCGGCCTCCTCGGCGCCCAGCAGCACCAGCGCGGCGCCGTCGACGATGCCCGAGCTGTTGCCGGGGTGGTGGACGTGGTTGATCGCCTCGACCCAGTGGTACTTCTGCAACGCCACGGCGTCGAAGCCGCCCATGTCGCCGATGCCGGCGAACGACGGCTTGAGGCCCGCGAGGCCCTCCAGCGTGGTCTCGCGGACGTGCTCGTCGTGGTCGAGGACGACCAGGCCGTTGCGGTAGACCACCGGGACGATCGAGCGGTCGAAGGCGCCGTCGGCCCACGACTTGGCGGCGCGGGTCTGCGACTCGAGCGCGTACGCGTCGACGTCCTCGCGGCTGAAGCCCTCGAGGGTGGCGATGAGGTCGGCGCCGATGCCCTGCGGGACGAACGAGGTCTTGAAGTTCGTCTCCGGGTCCATCGCCCAGGCGCCGCCGTCGGAGCCCATGGGCACGCGCGACATCGACTCGACACCACCGGCCACGATGAGGTCCTCGAAGCCCGAGCGCACGCGCTGGCCGGCCTGGTTGACGGCCTCGAGCCCGGAGGCGCAGAAGCGGTTGAGCTGGACGCCGCCGACGTGGTCGGGCAGGCCCGCGGCGATGGCGGCGGTCTTGGCGATGTCGCCGCCCTGGTCGCCGACGGGGGTGACGCAGCCGAGGACGACGTCCTCGATCTTGTCGGGGTCGAGCTCCGGGTTGCGCTTGCGCAGCTCGTCGATCAGGCCGACGACCAGCGACACGGGCTTGGTCGCGTGCAGCGAGCCGCTCGCCTTGCCCCGACCGCGCGGGGTGCGGATGGCGTCGTAGATGAATGCCTCGGACGCAGAGGAGGTCACGGGTGGGGGTCCCTTCGCGCGGATGTGAGCCGACTGCTCTCAACAGTCATGATGGACTGTTTCGCGCAGGTGTCAACGTGCCCGCGACCTCCTGTTACTGGTCGGTAGGGTGTCCCGGCGCTCGTTGACACGCTGCCAACGAGCCGGGAACCTGGGTCCGTGGGCGACTTCGACTACGACGTGCTCGTGGTGGGCTCGGGCTTCGGCGGGTCGGTGACCGCCCTGCGCCTGGCCGAGAAGGGCTATCGCGTCGGCGTGCTCGAAGCGGGCCGGCGCTTCGCCGACCACGAGTTCCCCGCCACCTCGTGGCAGCTGCGCGACTACCTGTGGGCGCCGTGGGCGCGCTGCTTCGGCATCTTCCGGGTCAGCCCGCTGCGCGACGTCCTCGTGCTCTCGGGCGCCGGCGTGGGCGGGGGCTCGCTGGTCTACGCCAACACGCTCTACCGCCCGCCGCGGGCCTTCTACGACGACCCGCAGTGGGGCGACATCACCGACTGGGCCGACGAGCTCGACGCCGCCTACGACCAGGCCACGCGCATGCTCGGCGCCACGACCTATCCGCGGGTCTCGCCGTCGGACGCGGTGATGCGCGACGTCGCCCGCGAGATGGGCGTCGAGCACACCTACCGGGCGGCCGAGGTGGGCGTCTTCTTCGGCGCGCCCCCCGGCGCGGAGGTGCCCGACCCGTACTTCGGCGGCGCCGGGCCCGCCCGCCACGGCTGCCGGCACTGCGGCGAGTGCATGACCGGGTGTCGGCACGACGCCAAGAACACGCTGGTCAAGAACTACCTGCACCTCGCCGAGGCCGCGGGCGTCGAGGTCCACCCGCTGACGACGGCCACCCGCATCCGACCGCGCGACGGCGACCTCTCCGGCGCCTCCGGCTACCTGGTGGACACCCGCCGCACCGGGGCGCCCGGCGGGCGGCGGACGTTCACCGCGGGTCAGGTCGTCGTGTCCGCCTCGGCGCTCGGCACCCAACGCCTGCTGCACCGGCTGCGCACCCGCGGCGACCTGCCGCGCGTGTCCCCGCGGCTCGGCGAGCTCTCGCGCACCAACTCCGAGGCCATCCTCTCGGCCCGCTCGCCGAGCCCGGACGCGGACTTCACCCGCGGCGTCTCGATCACCTCGTCGATCCACCCGGACGCCGACACCCACGTCGAGCCGGTGCGCTACGGGCGCGGGTCGAACCTGCTGGCGCTGCTGTCGGCGGTGCTGGTGGACGGGACGACGGCCGCGGGCGACGCGACGCTCGGCGAGCGCGGGCCCTCGTGGCGCCGGATCGCCGGTCAGGTCCTGCGGTCGCGCAGGACCCTGTGGGCGCTGCACCGCCCGCGCCGGTGGGCCGAGCAGTCGATCGTGCTGCTGGTGATGCAGTCGCTGGACAACTCGCTGACGCTCACGCCGCGCCGCTTCCTCCGCGGCCTGCGCTCGCGGCCGGGCGCCGGCACCCCGAACCCGGCCTGGATCCCCGCGGGGCACGAGGTCTCGCGACGGGTGGCGCGACGCATCGGCGGCGTCCCGGTCGGCGCCGGCTCGACGCTGGTGAACGTCCCGGTCACCGGCCACTTCCTCGGCGGCGCGGTGATCTCCGAGACGCCGGAGACCGGGGTCGTCGACCCGTACCACCGCCTGCACGGCCACCCCGGCGTCCATGTGGTCGACGGGTCGACGATCCCCGCGAACCTCGGCGTGAACCCGTCGCTGACGATCACCGCGCTGGCCGAGCGGGCGATGTCGCTGTGGCCCAACCGCGGCGAGCCCGACCCCCGACCGGCACCCGGCGCGCCCTACCGTCGCGTCGACCCGGTCGCGCCGCACCACCCCGTCGTGCCCGCGGACGCGCCGGGTGCGTTGCGCACCACCGTCGACCTGCCCGCCCCGAGGATCGGAGCGCCCCTGTGACCGGCCCTGCGACCGCCTACCCGCCGGAGCCCTGGACGCTCGTCGGCCGGATGGACCTGTCGACCTTCCTGGTCCCCACCGAGGAGCTGCCCACGGCGACCTGGCCCGACGGCTGGCGCCCGGTCACCCTCGGCGGCCGCACGCCCGTCGGCGCGGCGTGGGTCGACTACGCCGAGGGCGGGGTGCTGAGCTACCACGAGCTGCTCGTCGCGGTCGCCGGCCGCGTGGGTCCGCGGGTGCGCCCGCACATCGTCCGGATCTGGGTCGACAGCCCCGCGTCCCGCGACGGCGGGCGCGCGTTGTGGGGCATCCCCAAGGACCTCGCGACGTTCGACGGACTGGCGCCGGGGCGGCCGTCCATGACGCTCGAGGGCGCCGACCGGCCCGCCGCGAGCGCGGTGCTGCGCCGCGGTGCTCGCCTGCCCGGACGCCCGCGCGTCGGCTTCGTGCTCGCCCAGGACCTCCACGGCGGGCTCCTCGAGAGCCCGGTGGTGAGCCGCAACGGCCTCGGGCTGCTGCACGCGGACTGGACGTTCGACGCCGAGGGGCCGCTGGGCTTCCTCGCCGGCCGCCGCCCGGTCCTCTCGGCGACCCTCCACGACTTCGCCATGCTCTTCGGGATGACCCCACACGACCGCACCATCCACCAGCGTGGGGGCCACGCTGGCGTTCAACGCCAGGAAAGCCCCCACCTCGGGGCGGCGCGATGAGCACCCCGCTGCGGGGTCGGCGCCTCGACCCCGACGCGCGCCGCGAGGAGATCGTCGAGGGCGCGCTGCGGCTGTTCGCCGAGCACCCGTACGCCGCGGTCTCGACCACCGACCTCGCGCAGGAGGCCGGCGTCGCCCGCGGGCTCATCAACCACTACTTCGGCACCAAGCGCGCGCTCTACCTCGAGGTCGTGCGCCGGCTGACGACGATCCCCGAGGTGGCCGTCGACGAGCTCCCGCCGGGCCCGGTGGACGTGCGCGCCGGCGCGGCCGTCGACTGGTGGCTCGACGCGGTCGACCGCCACCGCGGGCTGTGGCTCTCGGTCGGGACGGGCGCGGCCGGCGACATCGACGTCGACGCCATCCTCGCCGAGGCCGACGAGATCGCCGCTGACCGCGTGCTCGCCGCGCTGGCCCCCGACGCGCCCGACGACCCGTACCGCGCGCGGGTCCGCTCGTTCTTCGGCCTGGTGCGCTCGGCGTCCCGGGAGTGGCTGGTCCGCGGCACGCTCGACCGCGCCGGCACCCGGGCCCTGCTCGTCGACGTCCTCCTGACCGTGCTGCGACGGGACAGTCAGGTTTGACCGTTCGCGTCCGCGGCGGCACGATCGTCACCGGACGGAGATCGGCAGGGGGACGGGAGGTGGCGGGAGCGTGAGCACCCGGTCGGCTGCCGAGCCCGAACGACGGTCGCGCGAGCAGCGGACCTCCGACAGCCGTACGCGCATCCTCGACGCGGCCGTGGCGTGCCTCGTGGAGTCGGGCTACGCCGGCACCACGACGCTGACCATCCAGAACCGCGCCGGTGTCTCGCGCGGGCGCCTGCTGCACCACTTCCCGTCGAAGGAGAACCTGCTCGTCGCCGCGGCGCAGCACCTCGCGACCAGCCGGTTCGCCGAGGAGGGGCTCGCCCACGCGGACCTGCCCGACGCCGACGTCGACCCGGGCACGCGCCTCGACCGCGCCGTCGAGGTCATGTGGTGGACCTACCAGCAGGCGTACTTCTGGGCCTCGGTCGAGCTGTGGACCGCCGCGCGCACGGACCCGGCGCTGGCCGCGGCCCTGCTGCCCGCCGAGCGGCGCCTGGGCGCGGCGATCCGCCAGACCGTCGACGTCTTCTTCGAGGACTACGGCAGCCCGCAGCAGGCCGCGCTGGTGCGCGAGACGCTGCTGACCAGCATGCGCGGCGTCGCCCTGACCTACGGGTTCGACCCGCGCGACCCGTCCACCGACCCGCACCTCGAGCAGTGGAAGCAGCTCGCGCGGGCACTCCTCATGCCCGCCGACGCCTGATTACAGCAGCGACTTCAGCGTCTCCAGCGACGACGTCACCGACTCGTGGTCGGGGTCCAGCGGCTGGATGTTGAGCTGCGTGACGCCGGCGGCGGCGAGCTCGCGGACCTGCTCGGCGACCTCGTCCTCGCTGCCGATGAGCGACACGGCGTGCACCAGCTCCTCGGGCACCTTCTCCGCCGCCTCCTCCTTGCGGCCGGAGAGGTAGAGGTCCTGGATCTCCGACGCCTCGTCGGCGAAGCCGTAGCGGGCGGCGAGCTTCGCGTAGAAGTTCTGGTCCTTGGAGCCCATGCCGCCGACGTAGAGCGCGAGCTGCGGGCGGACGTGCTCGCGCAGCTTGCCCGCGCCGGGGCCGACCGCGAACGGGACGCCGACCGCGACCTCGAGCTCGCCCAGCGCCGGGTCCCGCTTCGCCTTCCCGGCGGCCAGGGACTCGCCCCAGACCTCCTGCGCCTTGCCGGGGTGGAACCAGATCGGCTCCCACACCTCGGCCAGCTCGGCGGCGAGCTCGACGTTCTTCGGGCCCAGCGCGGCGAGCATGACCGGGATCCGGTCGCGCACCGGGTGGTTGATCAGCTTGAGCGGCTTGCCCAGCCCCGTGCCCTGGTCCGCGGGCAGCGGCACCGTGTAGTGCTTGCCGGCGTACTCGAGCTTCTCGCGACGCCACACCTGGCGGCAGATCTCGACGATCTCGCGGGTGCGGCCCACCGGCGCGTCGTACTTCAGGCCGTGGAAGCCCTCGATGACCTGCGGTCCGGAGGCGCCGATGCCGAGCACGAAGCGCCCGTCGGAGACGTAGTCCAGGCCCGCCGCGGTCATCGCCGTCAGCGCCGGGGTGCGCGTGTAGATCTGGACGATGCCCGACTCGATGCTCAACCGCGACGTCTTCGCCGCGATGTAGCCGAGCTGGCTGACCGCGTCGAAGCTGTACAGCTCGGCGACGCCCACGGCGTCGAGACCCGCGGCCTCGAGCTCGACGAGCTTGTCCACCGTCTCCCGGAACCCGCCGGCGGCATAGGCCAGCGTCATCCCGACCCTCATCCCAGGACCACCCGCCCGATGATCTCCTTCATGATCTCGGTGGTGCCGCCGTAGATCGTCTGGACGCGGGTGTCGAGGAACGCCTTGGCCACCGGGTACTCCTTCATGTACCCGTAGCCGCCGTGCAGCTGGAGGCATCCGTCGATGACCTCCTTGGCGGTCTCGCTGGCCCAGTACTTGGCCATCGAGGCGTCCGAGGGCCCGAGCTTGCCCTCGTCGAGCTCGGTGATGCAGCGGTCGACGAAGCTGCGGGTGACCGCGAGCTTGGTGGCCATCTCGGCGACGGAGAAGCGGATCGTCTGGAGCTTCGCGAGCGGCTTGCCGAACGCCGTGCGCTCCTTGACGTAGGTGATCGTGTCCTCGAGGACCTTCTCGGCGCCGGCGACGGCGGCCACGGCGATCGAGAGCCGCTCGCGGGGCAGGTTCTGCATCAGGTAGATGAAGCCCTTGCCCTCCTCGCCGAGGAGGTTCGACGCGGGGACGCGGACGTCGGTGAACGACAGCTCCGCGGTGTCCTGGGCCGACATGCCGATCTTCTCGAGGTTGCGCCCCCGCTCGAAGCCGGGGGCGTCGCGCTCGACGGCGATGAGGCTGAAGCCGTGGGCGCCGGCGTCCGGGTCGGTCTTGCAGACGACGATCACCAGGTCGGACAGGATGCCGTTGGTGATGAACGTCTTCTGGCCGTTGATCACCCAGTCGTCGCCGTCGCGGACGGCGCGGGTCTGGATGCCCTGCAGGTCCGAGCCGGTGCCGGGCTCGGTCATCGCGATCGCCGAGATCAGCTCGCCGGTGCAGAAGCGAGGCAGCCAGCGCTGCTTCTGCTCCTCGGTGGTCAGCTCGATGAGGTAGGGCGCGACGACGTCGTTGTGCAGCGTGAAGCCGAGCCCGCTGGCGCCGGCGCGCGCGACCTCCTCGGTGACGATCCACTGGAAGCGCAGGTCCGGCGTCCCGCCGCCGCCGTACTCCTCGGGGACGTCCATCGCGAGCAGGCCCGTCTTGCCTGCGGCGAGCCAGACGTCGCGGCTGACGTGGCCCTGCTTCTCCCACTCGGGGTGGTGCGGGACCGCCTCCTTCTCCAGGAAGTCCCGGACCATCTGCCGGAAGTCGGTGTGCTCGTCGGAGAAGATCGTGCGCTCCACCGGTGGCCACTCCTCGTGGGACGTCGGGCTGGTGCCCTCAGCCTGACCGCACCGCCCGGTAACAGTCAAGCCTGACTCTTCCGCCCTTCCGTATGGGTGGTTACGGTCGCGTCGTCCCTGTGGTCCCCATCACCGCAGGCCCATCCGGCCCCGTGGAGGTCCCCCGTGCCGTTCCGGCTCACCGACGTCGTCCGCCAGCACGTCAGCGACACTGACCTGGTGGCGCTGACGTTCGAGGGGCGGAACACGACGTACGCCGAGCTCGACCGTCGCGCAGGCCTCGCCGCCCGCGCGCTGGCCGCCGACGGCGTCGGCGCCGGGGCGCGGGTGGTCTGGCTCGGCAAGAACCGCACCGAGTTCTTCGACCTGCTCTTCGGCGCCCCCCGCGTGCGCGCCGGCACCGCGCCGTTGAACAACCGCCTCACGCAGGACGAGCTGCTCGCGATCATCGAGGACGCCGCCCCGCCGCTCGTGGTGCTCGGTCCCGACTTCGCCGGCCTGCGCGACGACGTCGGCAAGATCGATGCCGTGCAGCGGGTGCTCGTCGTCGACGAGGACTACGAGGACTGGCTGACCGCGTCCGACGAGGTGCTCGACCCGCCCGAGGACGCGCAGGACGACGACTGCGTCCTGCAGCTCTACACCTCGGGCACGACGGGCCTGCCCAAGGGCGTCGTGCTCACCCACACCCAGTTCGCGGCGCTGCTCTCGGTCGGCGACCACTGGGGCTTCGACACCGAGTCGGTCGGCCTGGTCGCGATGCCGCTGTTCCACATCGGCGGCTCGGGCTTCGCGCTGGTGTGCCTGTCGTTCGGGGCGCGGGTCGTGCTCGTCGCCGACATCGTCCCCGACCAGCTGCTCGCGACGATGGCCGACGAGGGCGTCACCAACGCCTTCCTCGTCCCCGCGGTCCTGCAGTTCCTCGTGCAGGTGCCCGGCGCCGCCGAGCGCGACTGGTCGAAGCTGCGCGCCATCGCCTACGGCGCCTCACCGATTACCTCGACCGTGCTCAACCGCGTGCTGACGACCTTCAGGGCCCCGCTGTTCCAGGTCTACGGCTCCACGGAGACGACCGGCGCGATCACCCAGCTCGACCCCGACGACCACGACCCGGACGGCCCGCGCGCCCACCTCATGCGCTCGGCCGGCAGGCCGTACCCGTGGGTCGAGCTCAAGGCCGTCGACCCCGCGACCGGGGAGGACGCAGCGACCGGCGAGGTCGGCGAGGTCTGGATCCGGTCGAGCCAGAACACCCCCGGCTACTGGGCTCGCCCGGAGGAGACCGCCCAGGCCATCACCGAGGACGGCTGGTTCCGCACCGGCGACGCGGGCTACCTCGACGACGAGGGCTACCTGTTCCTCACCGACCGCATCAAGGACATGATCGTCACCGGGGCGGAGAACGTGTACCCCATCGAGGTCGAGAACGTCGTCTCCGGCCACCCCGACATCGCCTACGTCGCGGTCATCGGCGTTCCCGACGAGCGCTGGGGCGAGACGGTCAAGGCCGTCGTCGTGCCCAACGAGGGCGCGACGATCGACGCCGACGCGTTCCTCGAGTGGTGCAAGGACCGCATGGCGGGCTTCAAGCGCCCGCGCTCGGTCGACGTGATCGACGCCCTGCCGCGCAACCCGAGCGGGAAGATCCTCAAGAAAGACCTCCGCAAGCCCTACTGGGAGAACGCCGAAGGCCGGCAGATCGGCTGAGAATTGGCCTGCGCCTCGCCGTCGACGCGGACCTCGAGGTCGAGGCCGCCTGGAGCTCGGTCAACGCCGCACCCGACAGCGCAGGTGAAGCACCCGGTTGCCCTGGATCGGCAAGTACCTGGCCGCCGACGTCGCCGGCGACGACACTGGGGCGCCCCCGAATTGGGCCTGTCGCTGTGAGCCTTGTGCGGCGAGGTCCCGCTCCTCATAGTGAGCCGACGTCGTCGCGACGTGGCGCCGGGGAACCGAACGAGCAACGGTGGGTCGAAACGACATGAGCACCCCGAGCAAACCGGTCGAGATGACCGTGATCGACACGAACACTGCCGACTGGGAGCTGTTCCCCGTCGAGTACATCCACGCGAACCTGGAGCACGTGCCGCTCGTCAACGACGACGAGACCGGCATGATTGTGCTGAAGATGGTGTACCGGGCCGGCTTCACCAACCCCTGGCACAGCCAACCCTGCGCCCACGGCGTCTACGTACTCGAGGGCACGTTGAACACCCACCAGGGCGACTACCCGGCGGGCAGCTTCGTGTGGTTCCCCGAGGGCGGCGTGATGTTCCACGGAGCGACGCAGGACGCCGACTGCACGTTCCTCTTCATCACGAACAAGCCGTTCGACATCCACTTCGTCGGCGACGAGAACGACCCCGACGCTCCCTCCATGTGACATCGCGGCCGGGGTGGCGCGCAGCCGACCCGGTCGCGCTCCATCGCCATCCACGGACGACCACCGCATGCCGGAGGTCGGTGGGAGACTCGCGTCGTGGACACCGTGCTGACCGCGAGCGTCGTGTGCGGCATGTTCGTCGTGCTGCTCGTGCTCCTGCTGGCGGCGACCCTGCGCGTGCACTGAGGCCGCGGGGGCGGCCGGGTCGTGGCCGAGCGGCTCGCCGAGCTCGACGACTGGTTCACGCCCGGCCGGCGTCGTCAGCTCGACCAGGAGCGACTGGTGGCCGTGGCCCGGGTCGACGCCCGCACCGGCGACGGCGACCCGCTCGACCGCTACACCGACGCTGCCGAGCTGCGCAGGCGCGGGGACTCAGGCGCCCGTGAGCCAGCGGCGCGCGGCGTCGGCGCCGTCGTCGGGGCGGCTGTTGAAGGCGATGGCGGCCAGGGCGCCGGGACCCTCGAGCACGCGCTCCACCCGCGGGATGTCGAAGCGGCGCACCGTGGTGCCGTCGGTCATCGGTCGTGCCCTCGCGTCGTTCCGCCGAACGCGCGGCGGAGGTGGGCGTCACCCGGGCGGTGGGCGGGTACAGCGGCATCGTGACGGTTGAGAACACAGGCGTCGCGCTCGCGAGGCAGGCCGCCGACGCGCTGCGCCGGCTGGACGACCAGGCGCGCACGCTCCGCCCGGACGGTGTCGACCACTTCACGTGGTCCGCCGACGTGCTCGACGAGCTGGCGCGCCTGGCCGAGACCATCGGGCGTGCCGTCGAGCGTGTCAGCGGCGAGAGCGCCCCGGGCGCCGAGTCCCATGCGCAGGCCCTCGCGACCGCGATCGTGGCGCACCGCAACGCGCTCCTGCGCCACGGCGGCGGCCACGACCCTTTCCCGGGTGGCGGTGACCGGACGAGCCCCGAGGTCACCGTCGTGCGTCCCCCCGGGGAGCTCCACCTCACGGCCTGAGCACGGCCCGGCGACGGTTTCCGGCACCGACGGGACCGGGTGGCATGGATCCCACCCGCGGCGGGTCGCCCGTCCGTAGCATGGGGTGGTCGGCCGCGCCCCCCTCGGCCGACCATGGTTCCGGGAGCGCATCCCCCCGCGCTCCCGGAACCCCCTTACTTCGCCACGTGCTCCAGCACGAGGTCGGCCAGACGGTCGGGCGCCTCGTCGGGAATCCAGTGGCTCACCCCGGACAGCACCTCGAGGCGGTAGGGCCCGCGCATCCACGCGCCGTTGCCGTGCACGGCCTCGAGGGACACCGCGGCGTCGCCGTCGCTCCCGACCATCAGCGCGGGGACCTCCACCGGCACCGGCAGGCCCGGGTGTTCCCAGAACGGCGCGGCGCGGTACCAGGCGATGCCGCCGGCCAGCGCCGGCCGCAGTCCGCCGAGTGCGGCGAGGGCGGCCTCGTCGCGACGGGCCCGCTCCGGCGTCTGCCCGATGCGCTGCAGCGTCGCCGCCAGCGCGCCCGGCCGGGACAGGTAGCGCTCAGCGAGCCCGGGCACCTGGAAGGCGTACGTGTACCAGGACAGCAGCGCCTGGCGGCTCCGCGTCATCGCGCGGAAGAACGCGGCGGGGTGCGGCACCGACACGCCGGTCACCGTCGTGACGCGCTCGGGGTGCAGGGCGGCGAGGGCCCAGGCGACGATCGCGCCCCAGTCGTGCCCCACGACGTGCGCCGGCCCGCCGCCGGCGGCGTCGGCGAGGGCGACGACGTCGGCCGCGAGCTCCTCGACGCG
>CADCTH010000609.1 GCA_902805495.1 uncultured Actinomycetospora sp. | reverse complement strand
GCCCGGCGCCGCCGACGGGCCGCCAGACCGGCCCCTCGCCGCTGCGCGGGCGCCTGGCCGTCGCCGCGGTGGCCGCCGGCGCGCTCGCCACGGCGGGGCACAGCCTCGCCGGGCTCGACGCCCTGAGCGACACGTCCTCCACCACCGCCGAGCTCGCGCTGGCATCGGAGCGCGGCACCGACCGTGGCGCCGGCACCTCGTCGGTCACGGACAGCGGGTCCACCGGCCTCGACGCGGCCACCTCCGGCGTGCTGCCGGTGATCGCGCCGGCCGCCGCCGGGACCGCGTCCTCGACCTCCTCGAGCAGCGAGGCGTCGTCGGACGAGGGACCCGGCCAGCGCAGCGCGATCGCCAAGGCCGCGGAGCGCTCCGCCGCCCGGGCCCGCGCCGCCGCGGAGGCCGCACGCCCCGACTTCGTCAAGCCGGCCGACGGGCGCTTCACCTCGGGCTTCGGCGCCCGCTGGGGCAGCTCGCACCGCGGCATCGACATCGCCGGCCCGATCGGCACCCCGATCGTCTCGGTCGGCGACGGCACGGTCATCGAGTCCGGCCCGGCCAGCGGCTTCGGCATGTGGGTCAAGGTCCAGCTCGAGGACGGGACGATCAACGTCTACGGGCACGTCAACCGCTCCTACGTCGAGGAGGGCCAGCGGGTCCGGGCCGGCGAGGAGATCGCCGAGATCGGCAACCGCGGCCGCTCGACCGGCCCGCACCTGCACTTCGAGGTGTGGACCGAGGGTGGCGGCAAGATCAACCCGCTGCCGTGGCTCGCCGAGCGCGGCATCTCGCTGGGTGGTCAACAGGACTGAGTCCGCTCCCCGCAGGACGACCAGGGCCCCGGAGCACCCGCTCCGGGGCCCTCGTCGTGGGTGGGTGCGAGCCGGCCCTACAGCTTCGTGAGCGGCACGCCGCCGATGAGCATGAGCCGCACGGTGCCCGAGGACCCGAAGTCGATGGTGGCCGTGGCCCGCGAGCCGACGCCGTCGACCGAGGTGACGGTGCCGAGGCCGTACTTGTCGTGGCTGACGCGGTCGCCGACGTCGAGGGAGATCGTCGGCGCCTCCTTCCAGTCCGGGCGCATCGGCGAGGGACGCGAGGCCCGCCCGCTGATGTCGGTGCCCGGGCTCGCCCAGCGGCCGGCACCGAAGCGCGTGCGGCCGACCGGGGAGGAGCGTTCGGTGCTGGGCTCGAGGCGCCGCCACTCCCACACGTCGGCGGGGACCTCGTCGAGGAAGCGCGACGGCGGGTTGGCCTGCGGCTGCCCGAAGGCCGAGCGCATCACCGCGCGCGACAGGTAGAGCCGCTGCTGGGCGCGGGTGATGCCGACGTAGGCCAGCCGCCGCTCCTCGGAGAGCTCGGCGGGGTCGGCCAGCGCCCGCGAGTGCGGGAAGACGCCGTCCTCCCAGCCCGTCGTGAACACCACCGGGAACTCGAGGCCCTTCGCGGTGTGCAGCGTCATCAGCGTGACGACGCCGTCGCCGCCGTCGGGGATCGAGTCGGCGTCGGCGACGAGCGAGACGCGCTCGAGGAACGCCTCGAGCGAACCGGGCGCCGGGCCGTCGTCGTCCTGGCCCGCGGCCTGCTGCTGCTCCGGGGTCTGCTCCTCGGCCACCACCGTGTCGTCGAGGCCCTCGGCGTTCAGGGCGTCCTGGACGAACTCGCGGGCGACGCTGACGAGCTCCTGGAGGTTCTCGTGGCGTGACTGCTCCTGGGGGTCCTCCGAGCCCTCGAGCTCGGCGCGGTAGCCCGAGCGGTCGAGGATCGCCTCGAGCACCTCGTCGACCGGCGCGCCCCCGGCGAGCGCGGCCGCGAGCCCGTCGAGCATCTCGACGAAGTCGGCGATGTTGCGCTGCGAGCGCGTCGCCAGGCCGTGGACCTCGCCGGCGGCCGCGCGGCGCAAGGCGGCGGCGAAGGTGATGCGCTCGCGGTCGGCGGCGTCGGCCACGACCGCCTCGGCGCGGTCGCCGATGCCGCGCTTGGGCACGTTGAGGATGCGCCGCAGCGCGACCGTGTCCTCGGGGTTGGACAGCACCTTGAGGTAGGCCAGCGCGTCGCGGACCTCGCGGCGCTCGTAGAACCGCACGCCGCCGACGATCTTGTAGGGCAGGCCGAGGCGGACGAACACGTCCTCGAAGACCCGCGACTGGCCGTTGGTGCGGTAGAAGACGGCGACCTCGCCGAAGCGGACCTCGCCCGCGTCGACGAGCCGGTCGATCTCGGCGGCGACGAACGCGGCCTCGTCGTGCTCGTTGTCGGCGACGTAGCCGACGACCTTCTCGCCGTCGCCCGCGTCGGTCCACAGCCGCTTGTCGCGACGGTCGGCGTTGCGGCTGATGACGGCGTTGGCGGCGGTGAGGATGTGCTGGGTGGAGCGGTAGTTCTGCTCCAGCAGGATCGTGCGCGCCTCGGGGTAGTCGCGCTCGAACTCGACGATGTTGCGGATGGTGGCGCCGCGGAAGGCGTAGATGGACTGGTCGGCGTCGCCGACGACGCACAGCTCCGCAGGCTTCACCGACCCGTCGTCGCTGCCCGCGGACAGGGCACGGACCAGCATGTACTGCGCGTGGTTGGTGTCCTGGTACTCGTCGACCAGGATGTGCCGGAACCGGCGGCGGTAGTGCTCGGCGACGTCGGGGAAGCGGGTGAGCAGGTCGACCGTGCGGCCGATGAGGTCGTCGAAGTCGAGCGAGTTCGACTGCTGCAGCCGCTGCTGGTAGACGGCGTAGACCTCGGCGGTGCGCTTCTCGGCCTCGGTGGTGGCGGCGTCGGCGGCCTCGACGGGCGAGACCAGCTCGTTCTTCCACGCCGAGATGCGCGCCAACACCCCGCGCGGCGAGTACTTCTTGGCGTCGAGGTCGAGCCCCCGGGCCACCGACGCGACGAGGCGCCGGGAGTCGTCGGCGTCGTAGATGGAGAACGTCGAGCTGAGCTCGAGGTGGCGGTACTCGCGGCGCAGGATGCGCACGCACATCGAGTGGAACGTCGAGACCCACATCGCGTTGGCGCGGCGCCCGACCAGCGCGGCCACGCGCTCGCGCATCTCGGCGGCGGCCTTGTTGGTGAACGTGATGGCCAGGAACTGGCCGGGCCCGACACCCTGGTGGCGCATCTGCCAGGCGATGCGGTGGGTGAGCACCCGCGTCTTGCCCGAGCCGGCGCCCGCGACGATGAGCAGCGGGCCGCCCTCGTGCACGACGGCCGCGCGCTGCTGCGGGTTGAGGTCGGCGAGCAGCCGCTCGGCGGCCGCCGACTGCGTCGGCCGCTCGGGCGCCAGGACGGCGGGGCCGTACAAGTCCTCGTCCGCGAACAGGCT
>CADCTH010000608.1 GCA_902805495.1 uncultured Actinomycetospora sp. | reverse complement strand
GGAGGTTGGCCTCGAGCAGGTGGGACTTGGCGCGCTCGCCGTCGCGGACGATCCAGCGCAGGTCGCGCCGCATCTGCGTCGCGAGCTCCTGGCCGGCCTCGGCGACCTTGCGCAGCCGCTCGGAGGCGTAGAGTCCGGCCTCGATGCGCTTGGCGAGCTCGACCTCCTCCTCGGCGTTGAGGAGGGCGACCTTGCCGATCTGCTTGAGGTAGGCGCGGACCGAGTCGGCGGAGGCGGTGAGCTCGGCGTCCTTGCGCGCCTGGCGCAGCGCCTCGGACTCCTCCTCGTCCCAGACGAAGTCGCCGGACTTCTTGTCCTCCTCGGTGGGCTCCTCGGCCTCGACCTCGGTGGCCTCGACGACCTCGGCGCCGAGGACCACGACCTCCTCGGAGAGCTCCTCGGTGCCCGCGGCCTCGAGCTCGGGGCCCTCGAGACCCTCGAGGTCGGCGCCCTCGGCCCCGTCGGCGGCCTCGACCTCCTCGCCGCCCTCGGCGCCGCCGGGGGCGGCGCCCTTCGTGGCGGCGGTGCCCTTGGCGCCCTTGGCGCCCTTGGCGCCCTTGGCGGGGGCCTTCTTGGTGCCCTTGGCCGAACGGGTGGCGGCCTTCTTCGCAGGGGCCGGCGCCTCGGTGGCCTCGGGGGCGGCCGACACCACACCGACTGGGCCGCCGGCGGCGGTCGCGTCGGTGTCGGCGTCGGTGACGCGGCGCTGGGTTGCGGACTTTGCGGCTGCCACAGACGACCTTTCGTGACGTACGGCTGCACGGCTTGCGGGGAACCACAGGGCCGGACCAGCGCAGGGCCACCGGCGATCGTGGCACGCGAAGGCCCCGGTCATCCCGGTGTACCGCCTCGGCTCCTGCCCATTGTAACGAGCACGAGCACGGTCCGTCGCACCTCACGGCCGCGAGGAGGTGAGGGAGGGGCCGCAAGGGGGTAACGGGATCGATTCCGAGGTGGACGACCCGTGCGTCCCGGGGCGCTCACCGGCGTGTCGCCCGCTCGACACCCGGCTGTGGTCGGATGCCGGGATGGACCGCACGGTGGGTCGTCCGTCCGACGTCGTCGCAGCTCCGGGCGGCGCCGACCCCGGTGAGCTCGCCGACCTCGCCGAGGCGGTGGCCCGCGAGACCGCCGCCCTCGCCCTGGCGGTGCGCGAGCGGGCCGTGCACGCCGAGGAGTTCGACACCAAGAGCTCGGCCACCGACGTCGTCACCGAGGGCGACCACGCCTGCGAGGCCCTCGTCCGCGAGCGGCTCGCCGCCGCCCGGCCCGACGACCTCGTGCTCGGCGAGGAGGGCGGCACCAGCGGCACCCCGGCGCCCGGGCAGGTCCGCTGGGTGGTCGACCCCATCGACGGCACCGTCAACTACCTGCACGGGCTGCCCTGGTTCTCGGTGTCGGTGGGCGCCGAGGTGGACGGCCGGGTGGTCGCCGGCGCGGTGGTCGAACCCGTGTCGGGCCGGGTGTGGCGCGCCGCACGGGGGCAGGGGGCGCAGCGCGACGGGGTCCCGCTGCGCGTCTCGGCGCTGGGCGACCGCGCGCTGGCCGTGGTCGGCACCGGTCTGAACTACGACCCCGGGCGGCGTGGCCGCCAGGCCGCCGTGCTGGCGCGGATCGCGTCGCGCCTCGGGGACGTGCGGCGCACGGGGTGCGCGTCGCTGGACCTCTGCGCGGTCGCCGCGGGGTGGCTCGACGGCTTCTGGGAGCACGGCCTGCAGCCGTGGGACGTCGCGGCGGGCGGGCTCATCGCCGAGGAGGCCGGCGCCGTGGTCCGCCTGCCCGGCTCCGACCCCGACGGCCTGGGCCCCGCGGCGACCCTCGTCGCGCCGCCCGCCCTCGCGGCGGCCCTCACGGCGCTGCTCGTCGCCGAGGGCGCCAGCGAGATCTAGGCGACTAACTGCTGCAGTCGACGGAGCGCAGCTGGGTGAGGGTGGCGTCGTCGGGCACCGGGGCCGGGGCGCCCGAGCCGTCGGTGGCCGTCTGGCGGGCCAGGGCGCGCAGGGCGTCGGTGACGGGCTGGGCGGGGGAGATGGCACGGAAGTCGTCGCCCAGCGCCAGGTCGACCTCGCTGCCCGACCGCTGGTCGACCACGAGCTCGGCGCACGGGAGGACGAGGCTCAGCGTCCGGGCGGCCGAGGCGCCCTCCGGGCCGTACCGGATCTGGCCGACGCACGAGAGGTCCTGCGCCGGGTAGAACGGGTCGTTGTCGGGCGGCGCCGCCTCGGCGATGCCCAGCTCGCCCAGCTCGGCGGCCGCCAGCTGCGCCTGGCCGCGCTGGCCCGCCCCGTTGAGCACGTGTACGCGCACGTCGCCCGGGGCGGCGGCCGCCTGGTCGTCGAGGGCGTCGGTCGACTGCGGGCTCCCGGCGCCGGCGACGGGGGAGACGTTGCAGGAGGTCACCGACCCGGCGGTCGAGCTGGTGAACACGACGGTCCACGTGACGATGGTGGCCACCGCGAGCAGGGCGATCAGCACCGTGGCGGGCACGAGGTTGCGCCGGCGGTACGCCTCCCTGACGCGTGACGTGCCCGACCTGCCCGTGCCGCCCGACGTGCCGACCACAGACGTCCCTCCCGCCGCGAACCCCACCTGGGACCCGCCACCACCGGTCCGGCACAGGGTAGTGGGCGTGGGGTGGCTGTCCCGCGCCCCTGGAGTGGGTTACCCTCCCGCCGCTCCGCATCCGCGCGGACGTCTGCATCGTCCGTGCCGGGGGAGACCCCCTTGTGAGACCCGGGTCACTTTCCCGGTCAGGCACAAACGGTCGCCGTCCCGCGTTGTGCTGCCGCACGACAGAGATGGGACCGGGCAGGAACCGGGCAAGACCGAGGGTGGGAAACCGCATGGCGACCGACTACGACGCCCCGCGCCGCAACGAGACCGACGAGATGGGTGAGGACTCCCTCGAGGAGCTCAAGGCCCGGCGCAACGAAGCGCAGTCCGCCGCCGTCGACGTCGACGAGACCGACACCGCCGAGAGCTTCGAGCTCCCCGGGGCCGACCTCTCCGGCGAGGAACTGACGGTCCGCGTACTGCCGAAGCAGGCTGACGAGTTCACGTGCGGCAGCTGCTTCCTGGTGCACCACAGGAGCCGCCTGGCGGACCAGCGCGGCGGGATGTTCATCTGCCGCGACTGCGCCGCCTAGTGGTCGCTCCGAGGCTCGGGTAGGTAGTACTCCTTTCGTCGTACTACCTACCCGGCGCCCTCGCGCTCCGCACGTCACCAGCGACTAGCGGAGCGCGGCGATCAGGTCCCCCGGGCGACGGGTGGAGATGACCCAGTAGGGAGTGGGGTCGTCCGGGTCGACGACCTCGATCCGGACGACCGGCCCGACCCAGGGCCGGTGCAGGACGAAGGCCTCGGGGTCGAGCTGCGGACCCAGCGCCTGGCGCTTGGCCTCCCCGCGCACGACGTCTACACGCCCGACGAACGACACCGGCAGGTGTGCCTGGCCGGCACGCAGCTCGCGCGCGCCGTCGGCGCCCGCCGTGACACCCACGCGCACCCGGCCCAACCACAGCAGCACGGCCGCGGCCAGCGGCAGGAGCAGCACGTACGGCAGCCACGAGCGCACCCCCGGGTACCCCATGTGCAGCTCGGCGGCGAGCAGGACGGCCACCAGCAGGGCCGGCGGCCACCACCACCACGGCACCCCGAGGCGCTCCGCGTGCGTCGCCGACGGGGCCCCGGCGGCGGGGCCCGCGTCGGATCCCGGTGAGGGTGGCGAGGTGCTCACGACACCCAGAGTAGTCTCGCCCGCCGTGCTGCAGGTCGACCTCGTCCGCCTCGACCCCGGGCTGCCGGTGCCCGCCCGGGCGCGTCCCGGCGACGCCGGCGCCGACCTCGCGGCCGCCCGTGACGTCACCCTCGCCCCCGGCGAGCGTGCCCTGGTGGGCACCGGCGTGGCGCTGGTGATCCCGGACGGCTACGCCGCCTTCGTGGTCCCGCGCTCCGGGCTCGCGGTCCGCGAGGGACTCGGCCTGCTCAACGCCCCCGGCACCGTCGACGCCGGGTACCGCGGCGAGGTCATGGTGTGCCTGATCAACCACGACCCGGTGCGGCACGTGACGGTGCGCCGTGGCGACCGCGTCGCCCAGCTCGTGGTGCAGCGGGTCGAGGAGACCGAGTTCCGCGTCCTCGACGGCGTCGACGACCTCGACGACCTCGCCGCCCACGCCCCGTCGGCCCGGGGAGCGGGCGGCTTCGGCTCGACGGGGGTCGCCCCGAGCGTGTCCCCGGACCCCAGCGAAGGAGGACCCCGGTGAGCCAGGAGCCGCGTGGCGGACGACACCGCCGCACCGGTCGCGTCGCCCAGGTATCGGTGGCCGCCGACCCCGCGGGGCGCCGGCACCACCAGCGCCAGGGCCCGTGGGACGCCGAGGACGCGCCCCGGGACGGCCGGCTGCGCCTCGACCTCGGGTCGGTGCAGCTGCCCGTCCCGCGCGGGGCGCGCCTCAAGGCCGAGCCCGACCCCTCGGGCCCCCTGCGCGCGGTGCACGCCCTGGTCCCCGAGGGCCGGCTGACCGTGAGTGCCTTCGCCGCGCCCCGGACCGGCGGGCTGTGGACCGAGCTGGTCGAGGAGCTCGCCGCCCAGCTCGCGTCCGAGGGCGCGACGATCCGGCGCGACCGCGGGGAGTGGGGCCGCGAGCTGGTGGCCCGCAACGGCAACACCGTCGCTCGGGTCATCGGCGTCGAGGGACCCCGCTGGATGTTGCGCGGGGTCGGCACGGGCCAGGTCCAGCACGCGCTCAAGCTGCACGGGATGCTGCGCGAGATGATCCGCGGCACGGTCGTCGCGCGCTCCTCCGACCCGCTGCCGGTGCGCTCGCTGCTGCCCCTGGTGGTGCCCGAGGACGTGCCGGACGAGTTCGCCGACTCGCTGGTCGAGTCGATGCCGACCAAGCCCCGCCAGATCACCAAGCCGGACGGGCCCGTGATCCCGATGATGCTGCCCCAGCGCGCGGGGGCGGGGACGTCGCCGGGACGCAGCTGACGACCTCCCGAGGGGGCATACCGGCGGGGCGCAACTCGTTTACCCTTCAGGTGTCCGCGGTCGACGGTCGCCCGAACAGGGGTGACGGCCGCGGGGACCGCGATGGAGCAGTCATGAGTGCCGAGACCGGGTTCCTGCGTCGCATGGTCCGCCGCCTCACCTCCGACGTCGGCGATCTCGACGCCGACGACCTCTCCGCCGAGGCCGCCCGCTCGGGGTGCGACCGGGCGTGCGACTCCGCCACCGGCGAGGCCGTGACGGTCAAGGGTCGTCTGCGGTCGGTGGAGATCTGTCCCCGTGGCTCGGTCGCCACGCTCGAGGCCGAGCTCTTCGACGGCACCGACGGCGTCACGCTCGTCTGGCTCGGCCGCCGCCGGATCCCGGGCATCGAGCCCGGCCGCACCGTGCGGGCCAGCGGCCGCGTGGCGGTCCGCGACGGCCGCAAGGTGATCTACAACCCGTACTACGAGCTGCAGCGGGCGCACTGACCGCGCGGCCCGGTCACCGGCGGATCCCGGCCGCGGTCCGGGTCGTACCGTGCAGGGCACCGGCCGCCGGCCGTCGCGGGCCCCGCCCGCCGTCGAGTCAGGAGTCCGCCATCCGACCCGAGACGCGCTCCGAGACCCCGCCCGGCGAGCCGGTCGACCCCCCGACCGGGCCGGTCGAGGTCCCCCGCGCCGACCCGCCCACCGAGCGGTTCGCCCCCCGCCGCGGGCGTGCCGCGGAGCCGTCCGACGAGGTCGAGGAGCCGGTGGACGGCCCGATCGACGCCGGCGACCCCGCCGACGACGAGCCCGAGGAGCCCCGCACCCCCACGCTGCTGGAGCAGATGGGCGGCGTGTCGGGCATCGTCGCCTCCGGCGTGCCGGTGGTGGTGTTCGTCGTCGCGCAGGCGATCGCCGGCAACCTGGTGGCCTCGATCGTCGCGGCGGTCGCGTCCGCCCTGGCCGTGGCGGGCTGGCGGCTCGTGCGCGGCGAGGCCGTCCAGCCGGCGCTCTCAGGGTTGCTCGGCGTCGCGGTCTGCGCCTTCGTTGCCTGGCGCACCGGCGAGGCCAGGGGCTTCTTCCTGCTCGGGATCTGGACGAGCCTGGTCTACGGCGGGGTGTTCCTGCTCTCGGTGCTCGTCCGGCGCCCGCTCGTGGGCCTGATCTGGCACCTCGTCAACGGCGAGGGCCAGGACTGGCGACGCGATCGACGCGTGGTGCGCGCCTACGACCTCGCGTCCCTCGCCTGGGTGCTGGTGTTCGGCGCGCGGTTCGTGGTGCAGCGCTGGCTCTACGACTCCCAGTACGCCGACACCTGGCTGGGCTGGGTGCGCATCGCGATGGGCGTGCCGCTCGCCGCCCTCGCCGCCGCCGTCACCGTGTGGGCCATCCGGCGCAGCCGCCAGGCCCCGGCCCCGACCCGCCGGCGGCGCGCGGCCTGATTCAGGCCGGGTCGCCCTTGAGGACGCGCTGGATCTCGTCCTCGACGTCCTCGCCGGCGACGAACATCAGCTCGTCGCCGGGCTCGAGGGGGTCGTCGGCCTGCGGGACGATGACTCGCCCGCCGCGCAGGATCGCGACCAGCGCCGCCTCGCGGGGCAGGGGCACCTCGCGCACCGCGCGGCCCGCGAGCGGGGTGTTGCCGGGCAGCGTGACCTCGACGAGGTTCGCGGTGCCCTGGCGCAACGTCAGCAGGCGCACGAGGTCGCCGACGGTCACGGCCTCCTCGACCATGGCGGCGAGCATGCGCGGGGTGGACACCGCGACGTCGACGCCCCACGCGTCGGTGAAGAGCCACTCGTTGCGCGGGTCGTTGACGCGGGCGACGACGCGGCGCACCGCGAACTCGGTCTTGGCCAGCAGCGACACCACGAGGTTGACCTTGTCGTCGCCGGTGGCGGCGATGACCACGTCACAGCCCTGCACGCGCGCCTCCTCGAGCGAGGCGAGCTCGCAGGCGTCGGCGTGCACCCACTCGGCCTGCGGCACGGACTCGGGCTCGACCTGGGCGAGGTCGCGCTCGATGAGCATCACCTCGTGGTCGGCCTCCACGAGCTCGGCGGCGATCGAGCGGCCGACCGCCCCGGCCCCGGCCACGGTCACACGCAACGGTCGTCCCTCCCAGGCACACGCATCGGGGCTACTCCTTCTCCGGGGAGGCGGCCGCGGCGGCCGTGACGGCGGCGACGGTGCCGCTGACCGCGGCCGTGTAGACGACGTCCTCGGCCTGCAGCACGGTGTCGGGCGTGGTCAGCAGGCCGGTGCCGAACCGCACGATGAACGCCACCCGGCTGCCGGTGGCCTCCTCGAGCTCGGTGACGGGGCGGCCCGCCCAGTCCTCGTGGAAGTGCACCTGCATGATCGCGACGGTGCCCGAGGGGTCGCGCCAGGCGGTGGCCACCCCGTCGGGCAGCAGCATGCGCAGGAAGCGGTCGGTGGTCCACGGCACCGTGGCCACGGTGGGGATGCCGAGCCGCTCGTAGACCGCGGCGCGCTTGGCGTCGTAGATGCGGGCGACCACGTGCGAGACGCCGAAGGTCTCGCGGGCCACGCGCGCGGCGATGATGTTGGAGTTGTCGCCCGAGGACACCGCGGCGAACGCCTCGGCGCGGTGGATGCCCGCGGCGGTGAGCACCTCGCGGTCGAAGCCCGTGCCGACGACCTCCTGGCCGTGGAAGTCGCTGCCGAGGCGGCGGAACGCCTGCGGGTCGCGGTCGACCACGGCCACGTCGTGGCCGAGCCGCTCGAGGGCCAGGGCGAGGGAGGACCCCACGCGCCCGCAGCCCATCACGACGATGTGCACCACGCCTCCCCGGCTCTCGACCAAGCGGTGGGCACCGTAGCGCCCGCGGGACCTGACCGCGCTCCGCTCGCCCGTGCAGGGCCTACGCTTCGTACCGTGCCCAAGCTCGCCACGGCGACCAAGCGCCTCGTGCTCGGTCTGCCGTTCCGCAGTGACGAGCTGCAAGGCACCCTGCTGCGCAAGCGCATCGCCCTGCCGGTGTTCGCCTCCGACGCCCTGTCGTCGGTGGCCTACGCCCCGCAGGAGGTGCTGATCACCCTCTCGCTGGCCGGGCTCGGTGCCTACGCGCTGTCGCCGTGGGTCGGCGTGGCCGTCATGGTCGTGCTGACCACGGTGATCGTGAGCTACCGCCAGAACGTGCACGCCTACCCCTCGGGCGGCGGCGACTACGAGATCGCCACCGTCAACCTCGGCAGGTACGCCGGGCTCACCGTCGCCAGCGCGCTGCTCGTCGACTACACGCTCACCGTCGCGGTGTCGGTGTCGGCGGCAGCGGACAACCTCGGCGCGCTCGTCCCGTTCGTCGGCGACCACAAGGTGATGTTCGCGGTGGCGGCGATCCTGCTGCTCACGTCGATCAACCTGCGCGGCGTGCGCGAGTCCGGGATCACGTTCGCGATCCCCACCTACTGCTTCATCGCGTGCACGGTCGGCATGATCGTCTGGGGCCTCGTGCGGCTGGCGACCGGCTCCGACCTCGTCGCCCCCAGCGCCGGGTTCGGCGTCCGGCCCGAGGGCGGCGGCGAGTCCACCGACGACCTGTCGCAGATCGCGCTGATCTTCCTGGTGCTGCGCTCGTTCACCCAGGGCTGCGCGGCGCTCACCGGCGTCGAGGCCATCAGCAACGGCGTGCCGGCGTTCCGCAAGCCGAAGTCCCGCAACGCGGCGTCGACCCTGGCCATGCTCGGGCTCATCGCCGTGTTCCTGTTCTCCGGGATGATCTACCTGGCCCGGGCCTCGGGCGTGGTCATGGCCGAGCGGCCCGCCGAACAGCTCGTCGGCGCCCCGCCCGGCTACCGGCAGGAGACGCTGGTCGCCCAGCTCGCCCGCACGGTGTTCGACGGCTTCCCGCCCGGCTTCTGGGCGGTCACGATCTTCACCGCCCTGATCCTCGTGCTCGCCGCCAACACGGCGTTCAACGGCTTCCCGGTGCTCGGCTCGATCCTCGCCCAGGACCGCTACCTGCCCCGCCAGCTGCACACCCGCGGTGACCGGCTCGCGTTCTCCAACGGCATCGTGTTCCTGTCGTTCTTCGCGATCGTGCTGGTCGTCGGCTTCGGCGCCGAGGTCACCGCACTGATCCCGCTCTACACGGTCGGCGTGTTCGTCTCGTTCACGCTGAGCCAGACCGGCATGGTCCGGCACTGGACACGCCTGCTGCGCACCGAGCCCGACGCCGGCGAGCAGGCCCGCCTGCGGCGCTCGCGGTGGATCAGCGGGTTCGGCACGGCCATGACCGGCACGGTGCTGCTGGTGGTGCTGGTGACCAAGTTCCTGGTCGGCGCCTGGATCGCGCTCCTCGCCGGGGGGCTCGCGTTCCTCATGATGCTGTCGATCCGGCGCCACTACGACCGGGTCAGCGCCGAGATCGCCGCCCCGGAGGTCATGAGCAGCACGCTGCCCAGCCGCAACCACGCGGTGGTGCTCGTGTCCCGCCTGCACATGCCCACGCTGCGGGCGGTGGCCTACGCCCGCGCGACCCGCCCGGACGTCCTCGAGGCGCTGACGGTCAACGTCGACGACGGCGACACCCGCGCGCTGGTGGCCGAGTGGGAGAAGCGCGACCTCCCGGTGCCGCTCAAGGTCGTCGAGTCGCCCTACCGTGAGATCACCAAGCCGATCCTGCAGTACGTCAAGCGGATCCGGACCGACAACCCCCGGGACGTGGTCACCGTCTTCATCCCCGAGTACGTGCTCGGCCGCTGGTGGGAGCAGCTCCTGCACAACCAGAGCGCCCTGCGCCTCAAGGGCCGGCTGCTGTTCCAGCCGGGGGTGATGGTGGTCAGCGTGCCGTGGCAGCTGGAGTCGTCGAAGCGGGCCGCGACGCG
>CADCTH010000607.1 GCA_902805495.1 uncultured Actinomycetospora sp. | reverse complement strand
GGACGATCTCCTTGAACTTCAGCCGGTCCTCGCCGCGCCGGATGGCGTCGACGTCCGCGCCGATGAGCTCGACGCCGTAGCGCTCGAGCACCCCCGCCTCGTGCAGGGCGATCGCGGTGTTGAGCGCCGTCTGCCCGCCGAGGGTGGCCAGCAGTGCGGTGATCGGCGTCCCACCCGCCCGCTCGGCCTCGATGACCTTGGTGACGTGCTCGACGGTGATCGGCTCGACGTAGGTCGCGTCGGCGAACTCCGGGTCCGTCATGATCGTCGCCGGGTTGGAGTTGACCAGCGAGACGCGCAGGCCCTCCTCGCGCAGCACCCGGCAGGCCTGCGTGCCGGAGTAGTCGAACTCGGCGGCCTGCCCGATGACGATCGGACCGGAGCCGATGACCAGGACGTGGTGGATGTCGTCGCGTCGTGGCATCAGCGGTTCCCCAGCAGCAGAGCGAAACGGTCGAAGAGGTCCGCGGCGTCGTGCGGCCCGGCCGCCGCCTCCGGGTGGTACTGCACGCTGAAGGCTGGCACGCCCTCGCACGTCAGCCCCTCGACGGTGCCGTCGTTGGGGCAGGAGTGGCTCAGGTGCACGGTGCCGAACGATGAGTCGACACGGGCCCCAGGCTCGCCGGCGACGGCGAAGCCGTGGTTCTGGCTGGTGATGGCCACGGTGCCGTTGGCGTGGTCGACGACCGGGACGTTGATCCCGCGGTGCCCGTAGCGCATCTTGTACGTCCCCAGCCCCAGCGCGCGGGCGAGGATCTGGTTGCCGAAGCAGATGCCGAACAGCGGCACCTCGCGGCGCAGCACCTCGGCGGTGAGCGTCACGGCGTGCTCGGCCGCGGCGGGGTCGCCGGGGCCGTTGGAGAGGAAGACCCCGTCGGGGTTCCCCTCGAGCAGCTCGTCGATCGACGCGGTGGAGGGCACGACGCGGGTCTCGACGCCGCGCTCGGCGAGCATCCGGGGGGTGTTGGCCTTGATCCCGAGGTCGAGCGCGGCGACCCGGAAGCGGGTCTGTCCCGTCGCGGGCACCGTGTAGGGCTCGCCGGTGGTGACGGCACCGGCGAGGTCGGCGCCCGCCATCCCCGGGCTGTCGAGCACCTGGGCGCGAAGTGCTGTGGTGTCGGCCAGGGCTGCGTGGGACAGGCCGGAGAACAGCCCCGCCCGCATCGACCCGGCCTCGCGCAGGCGGCGCGTGATGGCCCGGGTGTCGACGCCGGAGATCCCGACGACGCCCTGGGCGGCCAGCTCGTCGGCCAGGTCCCGGCGTGACCGCCAGTTGGACGGCCGGCGGGCCGGGTCGCGCACCACGTAGCCGGCCACCTGGATGCGCTGCGACTCGTCGTCCTCGTCGTTCCAGCCGGTGTTGCCGATGTGCGGGGCCGTCGCCACCACGATCTGGCGGTGGTAGCTGGGGTCGGTCAGGGTCTCCTGGTAGCCCGTCATCCCGGTGGCGAACACCGCCTCGCCCAGGCTGCGCCCGCGGGCCCCGAAGGCCTCACCGCGGTGGACGCTGCCGTCCTCGAGCACGAGGACCGCGTCACCCATGGGTCCAGCTCCGCTGCGCTCCGTGTCCCGCGTCAGTCATCTCCCTGCACCTTCCCGTCCCGCACCGTCCACCGGCCCCGCAGCATCGTGTGCACCACCGACACCGGCATCTCCATCCCCTCGTACGGGGTGTTGTCCGCCCGGCTCGCCAGCGCCGCGCCCCGCACCGTCCACGCGGCGTCCGGGTCGACGAGCACCAGGTTCGCCGGCTCCCCCGCCGCGAGCGGGCGACCCTGGTCGGCGAGCCCGGCGATCCGCGCCGGCGCCTCGCTGCACACCCGGGCCACGCCGCGCCAGTCGAGCAGGCCGGTGGCGACCATCGTCGTCACCACCACCGGCAACGCGGTCTGCAGGCCCAGCATGCCGGGGCGTGCCGCGGACCACTCGCAGTCCTTGTCCTCCACCGCGTGCGGGGCGTGGTCGGTGGCGACGCAGTCGACCGTCCCGTCGGCCAGCGCGCGGCGCAGCGCCGCGGTGTCGGCCGACGGGCGCAGCGGCGGGTTGACCTTGTGCACGGGGTCGTAGTCCTCGGCCGCCGTGTCGGTGAGCAGCAGGTGGTGCGGCGTGACCTCGGCGGACACCCGCACGCCGTCGTGGGTCTCGCGCGCCCAGCGCAGGATCTCCGCCGATCGGGCGGTGGACAGGTGGCAGACGTGCAGGCGCGCGCCCGTCGTCGCCGCGAGCATCACGTCCCGCGCGACGATCGACTCCTCGGCGGTGGGGTCCCACCCGGCGAGGCCCAGGCGCGCCGCCACCGGGCCGTCGTGGGCCTGGGCGCCCACGGTCAGCCGGTGGTCCTCGGCGTGCTGGGCGACGACGGCGTCGAGGGCCCGCGCGTACTCCAGCGCCCGGCGCATGACCAGCGGGTCGTTCACGCAGCGGCCGTCGTCGGAGAACATCCGGACCCGCGCCGGGGACGCGGCCATCATCCCCATCTCGGCGAGCCGGGCACCCTCGAGGCCGACGGTGACGGCGCCGACGGGGTACACGTCCACCAGCCCGACCTCGCGCCCGCGCCGCCACACGTGCTCGACGACCACCGGGGAGTCGGCCACCGGGTCGGTGTTCGGCATCGCGAACACCGCGGTGTAGCCGCCGAGGGCGGCCGCCGCCGATCCGGTCTCGACGGTCTCGGCCTCCTCGCCCCCGGGCTCGCGCAGGTGGGTGTGCAGGTCGACCAGCCCGGGCAGGGCGATCAGCCCGCCGGCGTCGACGGTCTCGTCGGGGTCGTCCACCGCCTCGACGAGCACGCCGTCGCGGACGTGGAGGTCGGTCGGGTCCTCGCCGTAGGGGCGGACGCCGCTGATCCTGGTGGTCGGGCTCGACCCCACGGGTCGAGCTCCGCTTCGCTCCGTCTCCCTCACGCCACGTCCTCTCCCGCGAGCAGGTGGTAGAGCACGGCCATCCGCACGTGCACGCCGGCGGTGACCTGCTCGGCGATGGCGGCGCGGCTCGAGTCGGCCACCGAGCTGGCGATCTCCATGCCCCGCACGGCGGGGCCGGGGTGCAGCACGACGGCGTGGTCGGGCAGGCGGTCGGCGCGGACCTGCGAGAGCCCGAAGCGCACCGCGTACTCGCGCGCCGAGGGGAAGAAGGCGCCGTGCATGCGCTCGGCCTGCACCCGCAGCATCATCACCGCGTCCGGGGCCGGGTGGGAGGAGTCACCGGCCAGCGTCGCGTCGAGGTCGTGGGAGATCGCGACCGGCCACTGCCCCACCCCCACCGGCAGCAGCGTCGGGGGCGACACGAGCGTGACGCGCGCGCCGAGCGTCGCCAGCAGGTGCGCGTTCGAACGGGCGACCCGGCTGTGCAGGACGTCGCCGACGATCGCGACGTGCGTGCCCTCGACCCGCCCGAGACGCCGGCGCAGCGTCGCGGCGTCGAGCAGGGCCTGGGTGGGGTGCTCGTGGGTGCCGTCGCCGGCGTTGACCACCGCGACGTGGCCCTCGGCCCCGAGGTGGGAGTGCCCGACGCGGTCGAGCCACGCGGCGATGCGGTGCGGGGCACCCGAGGCCGGGTGCCGCACGACCAGGCAGTCGGCGCCGGCCGCGGCCAGCGTCGCGGCGGTGTCGCGCAGGGACTCGCCCTTGCTCACCGAGCTCGCCGAGGCGCTGACGTTGATCGTGTCGGCGCTCATCCACTTGCCGGCGACCTCGAACGAGACCCGCGTGCGCGTGGAGTTCTCGTAGAACAGGGTCACGACGGTGCGCCCGCGCAGGGTGGGCAGCTTGCGCACCGCGCGCCCGGTGAGCGCCTGCTCCATGCCGGCGGCCGTGTCGAGCAGCGCCTCGGCCTGCTCGCGGCGCAGGTGCTCGGTGGAGAGCAGGTGGCGCAGGCCGAGAGCGCTCCCGCTGCTGGTCGGGGTGGTCATCGCAGGCTGACCCCGTCCTCGCCGTCGACCTCGACGAGGCGCACCGCCACGTCCTCGGTGCGGTTGGTGGGCACGTTCTTGCCGACGTAGTCGGCGCGGATCGGCAGCTCCCGGTGCCCCCGGTCGACCAGCACGGCGAGCTGGACCGCGCGCGGGCGGCCGTGGTCGCGCAGCGCGTCGAGGGCCGCGCGCACGGTCCGCCCGGACATGAGGACGTCGTCGACGAGCACGACGACGGCCTCGTCGATGCCCGCCGGCGGCAGCTCGGTCTCGGCGAGGGCCCGCGTGGGCCGCAGGCGCAGGTCGTCGCGGTAGAGCGTCGGGTCGAGGATCCCGGTGGGCACGATCGCCCCGGTGATCTCGGAGATGCGCTCGGCGAGCCGGCGCGCGAGGTAGGTGCCCCGCGTCGGGAGGCCGAGCAGCACGACGGGGGGCGAGGCCTCACCGTCCGGTGCGGTGCGTTCGATGATCTCGTGGGCGACGCGGGCCACGGTGCGCGCGAGGTCGGCCGCCGAGAGGAGCTCGCGCTCGCCCTCGGCCTCCGCGCCACCGGCTCCCGCTGCGCCCCGCTGCCGTGACGGCATGCGCGGGGGACCTCCTTCTCCGCCTCGCCGGACGGCCCGTTAAAGGAGTAGCAGTGAGGATGTCGGTCGGACTGCTCGCACACTATCAGCGACGACCGCGCCCCCTCCGCGACGCCCGGACGACCGACCGTGCCGGCTCCCGGAGGCCGGGAACTACGGCGCGTGGCTCGCCGGCGACGAGTGCTGGGCGCCACAACCGGCGACGATCCGTGAGATCCCGGCTTGACCTTGTGACGGCCCGGGGCGCATCATCACTCTCCGTATCGACTTCGCTGGGTGCACGGGCGGGGCGAGCCGGGCGACGCGAGAGGACGGGGTGTCCGCCAGATGGGTGACTACGCGAAGGCGCTGGGGTCCAAGCTCCGGGGTATCCGCCAGCAGCAGGGACTCTCCCTGCACGGCGTCGAGCAGAAGTCCGGCGGACGGTGGAAGGCCGTGGTCGTCGGGTCCTACGAGCGCGGTGACCGTGCGGTGACGGTGCAGAAGCTCGCCGAGCTCGCCGACTTCTACGGGGTGCCCGTGGCCGAGCTGCTCCCCGAGGGTCGCGTGCCCTCCGGGTCGGAGCCCGCCGCGAAGATCGTCATCAACCTCGAGCGCCTGCAGCAGCTCCCGGCGGAGAAGGCCGGCCCGCTCGCGCGCTACGCCGCGGCCATCCAGAGCCAGCGCGGCGACTACAACGGCAAGGTCCTCTCGATCCGCAACGAGGACCTGCGCTCGCTCGCGATCATCTACGACATGAGCCCGGGCGAGCTGTCCGACCAGCTCGTCGACTGGGGTGTGCTGCCGCCCGAGGCCCGCGTGGCCCGGGCGATCGACGAGTAGGGGTCAGTCCGCGCGGGGCTCGTCGTCCGCCGGCGCCAGCTCGACGCCGGCGGGGAGGTCGACGTGACCGGGGCTCGGCGCGGCGACGGTGCCCGGGCGGCCCGAGGACACCCCCGCCAGGACGCCGTTGACGAAGCGCGGCGAGTCGTCGGTCGACAGCTCCCGCGCGAGGTCGATGGCCTCGTCGATCGCGACGGGGTCGGGCACCTCGTCGAGGTGCAGGATCTCGAAGACCCCGATCCGCAGGACCACGCGGTCGACCGCCGGCATGCGCTCCATCGTCCAGCCGCGCGAGTAGGACGAGATGACGTCGTCGATCTCGTCGCGGTGGGCGATGACCCCCTCGACGAGCGTGGCGGCGAAGTCCGACACCGGCGGGGCGTCCGCGCCGGCGATGCGCCGGGCGAGCACCTCCTGGGCGTCCTCGCCCCGTGCCTCGGACTCGAAGAGGATGTCGAGCGCCCGCTTGCGGGCCTTCGAGCGCGAGCCCTTGCGGGGCGTCGCGGGCGACGCCACGTCAGCCACTCACGCGACCGAGGTACCGACCGTCCCGGGTGTCGACCTTGACCGTGGTGCCCGTCTCCAGGAACAGCGGGACCTGGATCTCCGCCCCCGTCGACACCGTGGCCGGCTTGGTGCCGCCGGTGGAGCGGTCGCCCTGCAGGCCCGGGTCGGTGTGGGTGATCTCGAGCTCGACCGAGGCCGGGAGCTCGATGTAGAGCGGCACCCCGTCGTTGAACGACACCTGGACCTCCTGGTTCTCCAGGAGGAAGCGGGCCTGGTCGCCGACGGTGCCCGCCGGGACCGGGACCTGCTCGTAGTCCGAGGCGTCCATGAAGATGAAGTCGTCGCCGTCGCGGTACAGGTAGGTCATGTCGCGGCGGTCGACGTTGGCCGTCTCGACCTTGGTGCCGGCGTTGAACGTCTTGTCGACGACCTTGCCGGTCATGACGTTCTTCAGCGTGGTCCGGACGAAGGCGCCGCCCTTGCCCGGCTTGACGTGCTGGAACTCGGTGACGGCCCACAGGTTGCCGTCGATCCGCAGCACCAGGCCGTTCTTCAGGTCGTTCGTCGTCGCCATCTCGGCGCGCACTCTCCTACGCGTTGTGTCCTACGGGACCTGCAGGTCCCGGGGGCTCTGGGTGAGCGGTGCGGCCCCGTCGTCGGTGACGACGAGCGTGTCCTCGATCCGGACCCCGCCCCTGCCCGCCAGGTACACGCCCGGCTCGACGGTGACCGTCATCCCCGCCCTCAGGGTAGCGGTCGCCGTCGCCGAGACCGCCGGAGCCTCGTGGATGACCAGCCCGACGCCGTGCCCGAGCCCGTGCACGAACTGCTCGCCGAAGCCCGCGGCCGCGATGACCCCGCGGGCGGCGGCGTCGACGTCGCAGGTGGCGACGCCCGG
>CADCTH010000606.1 GCA_902805495.1 uncultured Actinomycetospora sp. | reverse complement strand
GTGGTGGGCCACCGGTGGTCCCGGGTGAGCCACGAGGTCAAGACCTTCCTCACCCGCAACCACGTCCCCTACCAGTGGCTCGAGGTCGACCGCGACGACGAAGGGCGCCGGCTCGTCGAGCTCGCCGGCGCCGGTCCCGACGAGCTCCCGCTGGTCCTGGTGCCCGACAAGGAACCGCTCCGGGCACCGTCGAATCTGGCACTCGCCGGCGCCCTCGGCCTGCGCACCACGGCGCAGCAGCCGCTGTACGACCTGTGCATCGTCGGCGGGGGCCCCGCAGGCCTGGCCGCAGCGGTGTACGGCGCGTCCGAGGGACTGCGCACGGTGGTGGTGGAGAAGGAGGCGCCGGGCGGGCAGGCCGGGCAGAGCGCGTCCATCCAGAACTACCTCGGCTTCCCGAAGGGTCTGTCCGGGGCCGACCTGGCCCATCGCGCCACCGCCCAGGCCGAGCGGTTCGGCGCGGAGATGCTGCTGGCCCGCGACGTCGTCGGCCTGGAGGAACGCGGCCCGGTGCGCGCCGTGCGGTTCGCCGGCTCCGGGGACCTCGAGGCCCGGGCCGTGGTGATCGCCAGCGGCGTCGCCTACCGGCGGCTCGAGGGACCGGGGCTCGACGAATTGGCCGGCCGAGGCGTCTACTACGGCTCCTCGGCGAGCGAGGCGAGCCAGTGCGAGGGCGACGACGTCTACGTCGTCGGCGGCGCCAACTCCGCGGCGCAGGCGGCGCTGAACTTCGCCCGCCACGCGCGCAAGGTGGTCATGGTCGTCCGCGGCGGCGCGCTCGAGGACACCATGTCCATGTACCTGGTCGAGCACGTCACGGCCACGGACAACATCGAGGTCCGCCTGAACAGCTCGGTGGTGGCCGCCCGGGGGAAGGGCCACCTCTCCTCCATCACGGTGTGCACGCAGGGCTCCCCACCGGAGGAGGTGCCGACGAACTGGCTGTTCGTGTACATCGGCGCCTCGCCCCGGACCGACTGGCTCGGGTCGAGCGTCGCCCGGGACGGGCGGGGATTCGTCCTGACGGGGCAGGACCTGCTGCTGTCCTCCGCGGCCGTACCGTGGCCGCTGGCCAGGGCCCCGTTCGCCCTGGAGACCAGCCTTCCCGGCGTGTTCGCCGCCGGCGACGTGCGGCAGGACTCGATGAAGCGCGTGGCCTCCGCGGTCGGCGAGGGCGCCATGGCCATCTACCTCGTGCACCGCTACCTGGCGACGACGTGATCACCGTCGAGGACCTCCGCCCGCTGCCGATGTTCGCCAAGGTGAGCGAGGAGCAGCTGCGCGACCTCGTCGATCTCGGCGAGGAGGCGGCGTTCGCCCCGGGCGAGGTGCTGTGGACGCAGGGGGTGCCGGCGGACTGCTGGTGGGTGCTGCTGGAGGGGCGCATCGATCTGGTGCACACGGTGGGGCACGAGGAGACGCTGCTGGGTGCGATGGACGCGCCGGGCCGGTGGGCGGGCGGTTTCCGCGCGTGGGACGACCTCGCCGCCTACCTGGCCACGGGGCGCGGCGCGTCGGCGGGTCGGGTCATGCGCGTCGACTCCCGGCGGCTCAAGGGCTGGACGGGGTCGCGCGATCCGTTCAGCGCGCACCTCGTGGAGGGCGTCTTCCGGACCGCGCGCACCGTGGAGTCCGCCGCTCGGCAGCGGGACGCCCTCGTCGCCCTCGGGACGCTGGCGGCCGGCCTCGCGCACGAGCTGAACAACCCGGCCGCCGCGGCGACGCGGGCGGTGGACACCCTCAGGGAGGCGAACGACCGGTTGTTCGACAACCTGGGGCGCCTCGCATCGGGTTCGGTGACCGCCGAGCAGCTGCTCGCGCTCGACGGCCTGCGGCGGGAGATCGGGCAACCTCCGGCGGCCGGGCCGGTCGACCCCATGGCCGTGGCCGACCGCGAGGACGCCCTGTCCGACTGGCTGGTCGACCACGACGTCGAGGACGACTGGGCGGCCGCCGCCGCGCTCGCCGCGGCCGGTGCGGACGTCGAGTGGTGCGAGCGCGCCGCCGACGCGCTGGGGGACTCGCTCTCGCCGGGGCTGGCGTGGATCGTCAGCACCCTGACCGTCGGCTCGCTCCTGGGCGTGGTTGAGGAGTCGACGCGGCGCATCTCCGATCTCGTCGGGGCGGTGCGGTCCTACTCGCAGCTCGACCGGGCGTCCCTGCAGCGCACCGACGTGGCCGAGGGGCTCGAGAGCACGCTGGCCGTCCTCGGGCACGTCATACCGGTCGGCGTCAGCGTCGTCCGGGAGTACTCCCCGGACACCCCTCGCATCGAGGCCATCCCGGCCGAGCTCAACCAGGTGTGGACCAACCTGATCGCGAACGCCGTCGACGCCATGGGCGGGGAGGGCCGGCTCCGGCTCGCCACCCGCCAGGAGCGCGGCGGGGTGGTGGTCGAGGTGGGCGACAGCGGCACCTGGGCGGACCCCGCGGCCGCAGCTCGGGCCTTCGAGCCCTTCTTCACCACGAAGGGTGTCGGCCAGGGCACCGGGCTGGGCCTGGACATCTCGCGCCGCATCGTCGTCGGCCGCCACCGGGGCGACATCACCATCGACCTGCGTGGCGGCGAGACGGTGCTGCGCGTCTGGCTGCCGGCCGGCCCCTGAGCCGCGACGTCCGGTAGTCGGGCTCCCCTGCGGTTGCCGCGTGAACCCGAATCGCCGCACCGGACATGAAGAGGTGTGACGAGATCACCCACCGCCGCCGCATCATCACTTCCCGTGAGCAGCGTCCTGGTGCCGATGGCCGACGGACCGCCCCCACCCGACCGTCCCCCCCCCCTGCGCGCCCTCCCCCCGGCGCTGCCGACCGACGCCGAGCTCCTC
>CADCTH010000605.1 GCA_902805495.1 uncultured Actinomycetospora sp. | reverse complement strand
GGGCCGAGCGCCGCCCGCACGAGGTCGAGCTTGGTGGGCGGCGCCGCCATCATCACCGGCTCGCCGGCCTCCAGCCCCTCGCGCAGGAACGGGACCGTGCCGGCGAGGTAGGTCTCGTCGTCGGCGTAGAACAACGCCGGGTGGACGAGCGCGTCCGCAGCACCGAGGCGGTGCCGCCCGTGATCGCGTTCGCCACTCATCGTGGGAGACTCCGTGGTGTCGAGGTGGTCCAGGGCAGGACATTGTGCCTGGTCACGGCCACGACGGGCGCCACCGGCACCCCTCGCGCGCCGGACGGTCCGGATGCGCGCGTCCCGCCGCAGTCCTCTGGTACCGGTGCGCGGCGACCTTCCCCAGGACGCGCGCGCTCACCGGCTGTCGAGCACCTCGCGCAGCGTCGTCGCGAACTCGTCGGGCTTGCCCGGCCAGCCGAACTCGCCGTCGAGGAACCCGCCGTGGTGGCTGGGGAAGACCACGGCCTCCTGCCCGAGCGCCTGCGCGGTGGCCACGGACGTGCGCGCGGTGAACGTGCCCGTGGTCTCCTCCGCCACGCCGATGACGACGCGGGTCGGGGCGGCGCGGAGGGCCTCGACGTCGAGGCGGTAGTCGGTGACCGCGTTCGACCGCTCCGAGAGCAGCGGGTCGTCACGGGAGCCGTCGTCCTCGCTCGGCATGCCGAACATCGCGGGGTCGGGCGCGGGTTGCGCGAAGTACTCGTCGGTGAATTCGCCCTGCCACATGCCCAGCCCCATGAAGCCCGCCATGCCGTGGCCCCAGCCCTTGGCCTGGTAGGCCTCCCGGAACCGGTCGGTGGCGCGCTGGGCGGCCTCGGCGTCGGGCAGCACGCCGATGATCGGCGGCTCGTGGCCCACGAGCGTCACGACGTCCTCGGGGTGCGCGGTCACGAGCGCGAGACCGGTGATCGCTCCCCCGCTGCTGCCGAAGACCTCCACCGGGCCGGCGCCGAGCTCGGCGACCAGGGCGTGCAGGTCCTCGGCCTGGGTGACCGGGTCGTTGTCGACGCGGCCGTCGGAGCGGGTGCTGCGCCCGAGGCCGCGGGGGTCGGGGGTGACGACGGTGCGGTCGGCGAAGCGCTCGGCGAGCGCCCGGAAGCCACTGGCGTCCATCGGCTGCCCGATCATCAGCAGCGGCGGGCGCCCGTCGGCCGTGGGCAACGGGCCGTGCACGTCGTAGGTGATCCGGGCGCCGGACGTCTCGAGCACGCGCGTGTCGGCCACGGGTTCCCCCTCGGGAGCAGGAGTACGAACGGACAACCAGGAGGTTGTACTGTTGCACCGAGGTCACACCCGGTCAAGGCTCAGGCCCACAGCGCCGGGGCCACCTCGCGGGCGAGCAGCTCGAGCGACGCGCGGGCGTGCTCCACGGGCATCCCCGCC
Organism: uncultured Actinomycetospora sp.; assembly: GCA_902805495.1. Taxonomy (GTDB): domain Bacteria; phylum Actinomycetota; class Actinomycetes; order Mycobacteriales; family Pseudonocardiaceae; genus Actinomycetospora. The sequence goes on along the minus strand of CADCTH010000605.1, from coordinate 4,613 downwards.
CAGTCGGTGCGCAGCACGAAGTGGTCGACACCGAGCTCGTCGCGCCAGGGGCGCAGGGCGGCGACGCAGTCCTCCGGCGACCCCACGACGAAGCGGTCGCGCGCCAGGTCGTCGAAGCCCGTCCGGAACGACTCCCGATCGGGCATGACGCGGTCCTGGCCCCAGTCGGCGTAGACGTCGTACTTCGCGCCGAGGTGCGGCCGCGCGCGCTCCACCGCCTCCGCGCGGGTGGGCGCGCAGAACACCTCGCGCATCAGCGGCAGCTCTGCCGGCGCCGCCGGGCGACCGGCGGCGACCCGCTCTGCGCCGAAGAGCGCGAGCTGCCGGCGCACGGTGGCGGCGGTGGCGTGCGGGTTGATCATCCAGGTGTCGGCGAGCCGCGCGGCCCGGCGCACCGCGCCGTCGGAGTTGGCGGCCATCCAGATCGGCGGCCGGGGCCGCGCGGCGGGGCGCATCGTCGCGCGCACGCCGTCGAGGCGCGTCCAGGGCAGGTCGGCGGTGACGGCCTCGCCGGCCCACAGCGCCTCGACGATGCGCAGGTTCTCGGTGAACCGGCGGACCTTCTCCCCCGCCGGCACGCCGAACGCGTCGTACTCCACCTGCCGGTACCCCAGGCCCACGCCGAACACCGAGCGCCCGCGCGCGACGACGTCGAGCCCGGCGTAGGCCTCCGCGGTGTCGACGGGGTTGTGCAGCGCGAGCAGGTGGATGCCGGTGCCGACGGTCATGTCGCCCGCCTCGGCGGCCAGGCGCGCCAGCCACGGCAGCGGCTGGATGTGCGTCAGCGACTCGGCGAGGTGGTGCTGGCCGGCGAAGACCGAGTCCAGTCCGAGGTCCCGCGCGGTGCGCACGAGGCCCAGCTGCTCGTCGAGCGCGACGACGGGGTCGCGCCCGGGCGGCTGCTGGTGGGTCAGGAAGACGCCGACCCGCACCCGCCCGTCAGGCCCCATCACGCACGGCAGGCTTCGGCGAAGTCCCGCGCCGGGGTGTCGTCCCCGAGCCCCAGCACGGCGGAGCGCACCCGCTCGGCGGTGGCGTCGTCGGCGACCCGGCCGATGGTGTCGTGGAACTTGGCGACGATCTCGTCGTTGCCCAGCGGGCGCTCGTCGTGGCCCCGGTTGACCTGCTCGCGGTGCGACACCCGCCGGCCGTCGCGCAGCTCGAGCTCGACGAACCCCGAGTAGGCCCGGGGGAACGCGCCCTCGTGGTCGGCGGTGACCTCGACCCGGCGCGCGAGGTCGAGGATCGCGCGGTCGCGCAGCGCGTCGTCCTCCAGCTCGGCGAGGGTGAAGCGCCCGCGGACCAGCGCGGCGGCCACGGTGTAGGGCAGCGAGAACTTGGCGTCGTACTCGTCGCGCGGCTCCCACTTGTTCGCCGGCGGCTCGCAGACGACCTTGCCGGGCACGGGGTGGATGGCGCACCGGATCGCCGCGACGTCGTCCGGGTCGATTCCGTGCTCGGCGCGCAGGATCAGCGTGGCGTCGGCGAAGGCGTGGTTGAAGTGGCAGATCGGGTACGGCTTGACCGCCGTGCGCATCAGCTCCCAGCGGGTGCCGAGGTCCTCGCCGACCGCCTCGGGGTGTGCCTCGCGGCCCGACAGGTGCGTGGCGTAGAGCCCGAACCGCCCCTCGTACACCGCACCGGGCCCGCTCCACCCGACGCCGGCGAAGCTCGCCGCGGTCAGCCCGGCCATCGCCGCCCAGCCCGGGTGCAGGCGCTTGGTCCAGGCGCCGTCCTCGAGGAACTCCAGCAGCCCCGAGGCCATCGAGCCGACGATGCCCTGGGCCGCGGTGATCCCGCGGGCGTCGAGGCCGGCGAGCTTCCCGGCCGCCACGGCCGCGCCGAACGCCCCGGCCACCGCGGTGGGGTGGAAACCGACGTCGTGGAAGCCCCCGGCGCCACCGAGACCCACCCGCGCGGACACCTCGACCCCGAGCACGTAGGCGGTCAGCAGGTCGCGGGTGGTCGCGCCCGCGGCGGTGGCCGCCGAGATCGCCGCGGCCAGCGCCGCGGCCGAGACGTGGGTGACCGCGGGGATGTGCGTGTCGTCGAAGTCCATGCCGTGCACGAGCACACCGCCCAGCACCGCGGCGTCGCGGGCCTCGAGACGGTCGGGCATCCCCAGCACGGGGTGGTCGCCCGACCCCAGCCGCGCCAGCGCGTCCCGCGCCATCGCCGCGAAGGGGTAGGCGGTGGAGGCGAACGCGAGCCCCACCGCGTCGAGCACGAGGTGGCGGGCGCGGTCGAGCACCTCGTCGGGCACGGCGTCGGCGCCCGTCGCGGCGGCGAACTCGCCGACGCGTCCGGCCAGGGTGGCGAGCGCGGTCCGCGGCGGGCTGTCGGTGCTCACGGGGTCTCCTCCGACATCACCGTCGACGGGCAGGGCCGGGCAGGGGCACCGCACCGACGGGGGGCCGGGGGGCGACCCCCCGCCGGTGCGGGCGGGCCGGCGCCTGGGGGGCAAGCGCGGCCCGGTCGTGCGGCTGGTGTCGACCTGGTGTCGACTCAGCCCAGCAGGGGCTTCACCTTGGTGCCGAAGTCGTGGACGCCCTGCTCGAAGTCGTCGAAGGTGAACATCAGCCCCTGGACGCCGGGCATCTTCGCGACCTCGTCGATCTGGCGGGCCACCGTCTCGTACGAGCCGACGAGCGTGGCCATGTTGAAGTTGACCGCGCCCTCGGGGAGGTTGATCGTCCGCGCCGTGCCCGACCCGTCGGCGCTGGTGTCGGCGCTGCCCTCGTCGGCCATGTAGCCGAGCGCGCCGGCGTCGGCGCCCTCGTTGTAGGAGCGCCACTTGGCCTGCGCCTCCTCGTCGGTCTCGGCCATGATCGCCATGAAGAGCGGCAGCGAGCGCACGTCGCGCCCGGTCTCCTTCGCGAACGACGCGAGCCGCTCGGTGGGCTGGCGGTAGACCTCGGGGTCGTTGACGCCCGGCGAGAGGATGAAGTTGTAGTCGCCGTACTCGGCGCAGAAACGCATCCCGCGCTCCGACTGCCCGGCGCAGACCACGTCGACCTTCCCGGACGGCTGCGGCGAGAGCACGCAGTCCTTCATCTGGAAGTACTGCCCGTCGAGGTCGCAGCGCCCGGTCTCCCACAGGTCGCGCAGGACCGTCACGTACTCCGTGGAGTAGTCGTAGCGGTAGCCGAAGTACTCGTCGCCGGGCCACAGGCCCATCTGGTCGTACTCGCCCTTGGCCCAGCCCGACACGATGTTGATCCCGAAGCGGCCCGGCGCGATCTGGTCGATGGTCGAGGCCATCCGCGCGACGAGGGCGGGCGGGAGCGTCAGCACCGCGGTCGAGGCGTAGAGCTTGATCCGGTCGGTGACCGCGGCCAGGCCCGCCATCAGCGTGAACGACTCGAGGTTGTGGTCCCAGAACTCGGTCTTCCCGCCGAAGCCGCGCAGCTTGATCATCGAGAGCGCGAACGCGAAGCCCTGGCGCTCGGCCTCCTGCACGACGGCCTTGTTGAGCTCCCACGTCGGCATGTACTGGGGGCTGTTCTCCGAGATGAGCCAGCCGTTGTTGCCGATCGGGATGAAGACACCGAAGTCCACGGGGAGTCGCCTTCCTGCGCGGGGTGGGGGGAGCCGGCGGATCACGACGACGACGTCGCCCGCGAGAGCTGTGACGAAAGATACATCAGACGTTTAGGCAGGGGAAGGGCTCCGCCGGTGGTGGTCGGTCCGGGTCTGGACGACGTGGGCGGCCTGCAGCAGCGTGGCCTCGTCGTGCGGGCGGCCGACGAACTGGACCGAGATCGGGCAGCCGTCGGCGGCGAGCCCGGACGGCAGCGCCAGCGCCGGCGCCCCCGTCAGGTTGGCGATCATGGTCGTCCGCGACTGCGCCGCGTAGAGGGGGAAGGTCTCGCCGTCGACGACGACGGTGGCGTCGGACCCCGTCTCCGGCAGCCACGGGGCGGTCGACGGGCAGGTCGGCATGACGAGCAGGTCGACGTCGCTCAGGACGGCGTCGAGCTCGCGTTGCAGCTCGGCCCGGAACTGCAGCGCGCGCAGGTAGTCGACGGCCGGCGTGGTGATGCCCTGGCTGATCCGGCGCACGGTCACCGGGTCGTAGCGGTCCCAGCGGTCCCTGTGGCCGGCGTCGAGGCGGTGCAGCGTCGCGGCCTCGGCGAACACGATCTCGTAGCCGATCGGCAGGGCCGCGGCCCCGTGCGCCAGCTCGGCCTCGACGACGTCGGCGCCGGCCGCGGCGAGGTGCCCGACGACGGCGTCGACCCCGGCGCGCACCTCGGCGTCGCAGAACGCGGTGACCTCGCCCCCGACCACCGCCACGCGGAGCCCCGTGAGGTCCCCCCTCTCGACGTCACCGCGGTCGTCGGGCGCGAAGGGCGGGACGTCGCCACAGCGCGGGTCGGCGCCGTCGGGGCCGCGGAGCAGGGCGAACAGCTTCGCCGCGTCGGCCGCGCTGCGCGCCAGGGGCCCGACGGTCTCGGCGGTCCAGGACAGCGGGACGACCCCGGTGCGCGGGATCGCGCCCGCGGTGGGCTTGAGGCCGGTGAGCCCGAACCACGCCGCGGGCAGGCGGACCGATCCGCCGACGTCGGTGCCGAGCGCGAACGGCACGGCGCGGGCGGCGACCGCGGCCGCCG
>CADCTH010000604.1 GCA_902805495.1 uncultured Actinomycetospora sp. | reverse complement strand
GCGCCCGGCGGCGGGCGGCGATGCGCTCGCGCAGGGCGGCGGCGGCCCGGCGGTCGCCCACGAGGACCAGGGGGCGGGCGCCGGGCTGCTCGTGGAGCAGGCGCGCGACCCGCTCGGCGAGCAGCGTGGTCTTGCCCGTGCCCGGCCCGCCGAGGACGCGCAGGAAGCCGGCGTCGTGCTCGACGACCCGGCGCGCGGGCTCGTCGAGCACCAGCGCGCCGGGCACCCACGCGGCGGCGCGGCGCAGCTCGGGAGCGCGGTCGGCGCTCGGCGGGTGGCTCACGTCCACCACTCCACCACGACCCCCCGACAACCCCTCGCCCGGTGCCGGGCGTGTCGGGATGGCACACGGGGTGTGCCGACGACGGGCCTCAGTCGCCCGAGGGGCCGCGGCGGTACAGGGCCAGGTGGGCCGCGGCGGCGGCGTCCCAGGTGTGCGCGGCGGCGAGGGCCCGGCCGACGGTGGCGTGCGCCGGGTCGAGCTCGGGGTCGGTCCCCTCCAGCACGCCGGAGATCTCGCGCGCGAACCCCTCCGGCCCGTCGGCGAAGCGGGCCGCGCCCGCGAACACCTCGCGCAGCACCGGCAGGTCGCGCGCCACGAGCGGCACGCCCGCGGCGAGCGCCTCCATCGCCGCGAGCCCGAAGCCCTCCTTCGTCGACGGGAACGCGAACACCGCCGCGCCCGCGACGAGCCCCGGGAGCTCCGCGTCGTCGACCGGCCCGAGCACCACCGGCTCGACGCCCAGCGCCGCCGCGCGCGCGAACACCTCCTCGCGATACCCCCGGTAGTCGAACAGCGTGTCCCCGCCGGCGATCAGCAAGGGCGCATCCACGGAAGCCATCGCCTCGACCAGCTCGAGCGTCCCCTTGCGCGGCTCGATCCCGCCGACCGCCAGCACGTAGCGCCCGTACCGCGCCCGCCACGGCTCCCCCGCCCCGGACGCCGCCGCCGCCGCGAACCGCGCCGCGTCCACCCCGTTGCCGATCACCGCCGGTGCCCGGCCCCAGCCGGCCCGGACCTCGCCCGCCACCGCCTCCGACACGCACACCAGCCCCGCCGGCTCCACCAGCGCGCGCTCGTGGCACGCCGCGAGCTCGGGCGTCGTGAACGTGTCGAGGTGGTGCACGGTCCGCCAGAGCGCGCCGTACCCGTGGGCACGACCGACCGCGTTCGCCGTCAGGCAGTCCTGCGCGTGCACCACGTCGAAGGGGAGGGCGGGGGAAGCACCGAACGCCGCCGCGAGCAGCGCGATCGACCGCAGGATCCGCTCCCCCACGCCCTCGCCGTCGATCTCGGGCACCGCGACCAGCCGCACGTCCACGTCGGCGGCGACCCGCCGGAAGAACCCCGTGTCGCCGCCGCGCGCGAGCGCCCACACGGTCACGTCGTGCCCGGCCCGCGCGAGCGCCTCGCCCAGCGCGAGCGTGTGCACGACCCCGCCGCGCGGCTTCGTGGAGTACGTCAGCAGCGCGACACGCATCAGGAGCCGTAGGCCTCGGGACGGCGTTCGGCGAGGTGGTGCAGCACCGCGCGGGCCGCGTCCAGCACGCCGGGCAGGTCGACCTCCGCGACGGCCAGCCCGCCCTTCGACCACGTCCGCGCCAGGATCTCCCCGCCCGGCCCGACGACCTTCGCCCGGCCGAGGAAGTGCAGCGCCCCGTACCGCCCGCTCTGGTTCGACGAGAGCCAGACGACCTGGTTCTCCGCGGCGCGCGCCTGGTCGTAGAGGTCGAACAGCCGCGCCTGGCGGTCCTGCGCCATGCGCGGCGCGCGGTGGGTCAGCGACGTCGGCCACGCCGAGAGGCAGCCGATCACCGTCGCGCCGTCCATCGCCAGCGCGCGGGCCGCCTCCGGGAACGTCTTGTCGTGGTCGATCAGCAGACCCATGCGCCCCAGCGGCGTGTCGAACGCGGCGAACCCGTCGCCGGCCTCGAACAGCGTCGCGATCCCGGCGGGCAGGTGGACCTTGCGGTGCCGGCCGAGGATGCCGTCGCCGGACAGGCAGACCGCGGCGTCGTAGCGCACCGGCCCCCCGTCGGCAGAGCCCCGATCGGGCCCGCGCTCGCTGTAGCCGAGGCAGACGACCATGTCCCCGGCGATGTCGATCACCGAGCGGACCTCGTCGCCGTTGGGCTCGAGCAGCGGCGGCAGGCACGTCTCGTCGGGGTGGCGCAGGTCGGTGAGGTAGCCCCCGAGCGCGCCGTCGGGCAGCGCGAGCAGCGACACCCCCGCGTCCCGCGCGTGCGAGATGATCATCTTGATGCGGTCGAGATCGAACCCGACGTCGCGGGTGAAGTGGGCCGCGGCGGCGGCGAGACGGACCACTCGACGACCCCTAGCCGGCCCGGGCCGGGACGGGGGGCTCGGCGTACGACGCGGGCCGCCGGTCGCGCAGGTGGCCCATGAACCGCCGGGCGGCGTCCACCGCGTCGTCGACGTCGACCGACGCGACCGCGAGCCCTGCGTCGGTGCCGGTGGTGTCGAGCACCTCCCCGCCCGGGTCGACGATCTTCGCGCTGGCCACGAGCCGCATGTCCCCGAACGTCCCGGCCTGGTTGGCCGACACCCAGACGATCTGGTTCTCCAGCGCGCGGGCGCGGTCGAACAGGTCGAAGCGGCGGGTCCAGCGGTCGTCGGCGAGCACCGGCGCGGGGTCGGTGCGGGCCGCGGGCCACGCCGACAGGCACACCACGACCCGCGCCCCGTCCACGGCCAGCGCGCGGGCGGCCTCGGGGAACGCCTTGTCGTAACAGATCATCATCCCCAGCCGCCCGACCGGCGTGTCGAACGCGGCGAAGCGGTCGCCCGCGGCGTACGAGGAGTTCTCGTTCAGCGGCTGGTGGACCTTGCGGTGGTGCCCGAGGACGCCGTCGCCCGTCACGGCGACCGCGCTGTTGTAGGGGCGCCCGCCCGACGCGGCGTCGCCGCGCTCGCAGAAGCCCGCGGTGACGACGGTGTCGCCGGCCAGCGCGACGAGGCGCTGCACCTCCGGCCCGTCCACGTCGAGCACGGGCGGCACGTCAGCCGGATCCCTCGTGGCTGCATCCTCGTGCAGCGACGACAGGTACCCCCCGAGCGCGGCCTCCGGCAGCGCCAGCAGGTCCGCGCCCGCGCCCCGCGCCTGCTCGAGCAGCGTCGCGATCGTCGCGAAGTCCTCGTCGAGGTCGCGGCCGAAGCCGGCCGCGGCGGCGGCGAACGTCCTGCGGGTCATGTGTTCCTCTCCAGGAGCTGCCCGGCGCCGAGCCCGGTGACGCCCCCGGCGACGGCCTCGGTGACCTCGCCGTCGGGCCACCGCAGGGCGACGCCGGTGGCGCCGGTCAGCTCCCCGCAGACGGCGCTCGTCGCCGGACCGGCGGAGGGTGCGGGCGCGCCGTGCTCGTCGGCGGTGAGCAGCGCGAAGCCCGGGAAGCAGGTCAGCCAGTCGGCGACGCCCGCCCCGGCCGGGCGGGGCACCGCGGCGACGTCGAGCACGGCGCCGGTGCCCGAGGCCTCGGCGAGCATCCCGAGCGTCCCGACGACGCCGGCCATCGACACGTCCTTGGCGGCGGCCGGGCGGTGCGGCGCGTCGGGGCCGATCGCGCCGACCATCGCGCGCAGCTCGGCGCGCGTGCGCGTCGAGGTGGAGTCCCACTGGCGGCCGGTGTAGCCGGGGCGCCAGGTGCCGCCGAGGTCGGCGGTGAGCCGGACCGCCATGCCGGGACGGCCGCCCGCGGCGGGGACGGGCGTCGCCGTGCGGCCCAGCGCGGTGACGGCGAGCGACGCGGGCACCTCGAGCTGGGTGTGCCCACCGATCACCGGCACCCCGTAGGCGTCGGCGGCGGCGCGCAGGCCGGTGAGGACTCGGTGCGCGAACGACGCGTCGCGGGCCCCGACCGCGTCGAGGAGCGCGGTGGGCGCGGCGCCCACCGCGGCGAGGTCGTTGACGTTGACCAGCACCCCGCACCAGCCCGCCCACTCCGGGTCGCGCTCGACCATCGCGGGCAGCATCGCGTCGCACGCCGCAATGACATCGGGGACGTCGCTGCCCGGCACCG
>CADCTH010000603.1 GCA_902805495.1 uncultured Actinomycetospora sp. | reverse complement strand
GTGCGCGAGCGGCTGGCGGCCGGTGGGGGTGACCCGCTCAGGACTTCACGTCCGGCGAGCGGACCTCCGTCCCCTTGATCGCGCCGTCGAACGCCGACGCGTAGCGCGTCTCGCCGCCGAGGCGGTGGAGCAGGAACGCGGTCAGCAGCGCGCGGACCAGCGTGCGCGTGGAGGCCTCGCCCTTGCCGTCGAGGATGGCGTCGCTCCAGTGCCGGCCCTCGAGCAGGCCGAGGTGGGTCGCCTTCTTCAGCGTGCGCAGCGACGACTCGCCGCCCCAGGCGTCGGCGACGAGGTCGGCACCGGCCGCCGGCGGCGAGACCAGATCCTTGCCGAACGCGAGGTGCATGCCGGGCAGGTGCACCGCGCGGGCGGCGTCCACGGCCGAGGGCTTGGTGTCGGTGAGCGCGATCGTCGCCACGGCCTGCAGGTCGACGCCGTGGCCGACCTCCCAGTACGGCTCGCCCACGGCCTGCACCTGGGTGTCGGCGGCCGGCACCGCGGCGGCGAGGACGGCGGCCCCGGCGCCCATGCCGTGGCCGGCGACGCCGAGCTTGCGGGGGTCGACGCTCACGACGGCGCCGCGAGCGCTGCCGCCCAGGCGCACGCCGGCGCACACCCCGAGGGCGGTGCGCAGGTCGTGGGCGAGCGCGCGGTGCGAGCTGAACGGCCCGCGCTGGGTGTCCGGCGCGGCGGCGACGATGCCCCAGGACGCGAGGTGGCGCAGCAGCCCGAGGTAGCGGGCCGCGGGCTGGAGCCAGTCGTGGGCGATCGCGACGGCCGGCAGGCTCTGCCCCGAGGTGGGCGTGAACACGACGCCGGGCAGCCCCACCAGCGCCAGCTCGCCGCGCAGGACCGCGTAGGGGCCGGGCCGGGACAGCTCGGCGACGACGGCCTTGGGCGCCAGCTTTCCCGAGATCACGCTCGCCATGGCCCGGGAACCTAGCGGAGCGGGGCGGCCACGGCCCGTCGTGACCCACCCCGTGATCGCGCCCACGACCGCCGGTGCCCGGAGCGTCCGGAGCGCGTCGTTACTCTGAGGCCCGTGTGCGGCATCGTGGGATACGTCGGCTGGCGCGGAGCCCAGGAGGTCCTCGTCAACGGGCTGCGGCGTCTGGAGTACCGCGGGTACGACTCCGCGGGGGTCGCCGTGGTGGACGGGGGCGGCGAGCTCGAGGTGCACCGGGCGGCCGGGCCGCTGGACAACCTGCTGGCGGTGCTGCCCGAGGGCGGCGCGACGGGGGAGGCGACCGGCCGGGGCGGCACCACCGGGATGGGCCACACCCGCTGGGCCACGCACGGCCCGCCGACCGACCGCAACGCCCACCCGCACCGGGACGCCGCGAACAAGGTCGCGGTGGTCCACAACGGGATCATCGAGAACTTCGTCGCGCTGCGCGTCGAGCTCGAGGCCGCCGGCGTGGAGCTGGCGAGCGACACCGACAGCGAGGTCGCGGCGCACCTCGTGGCGCGGGCGTTCGCGGCTGACCCGGACGCGGGGCTGACCGCGGCGGTGCGGGCCGTCGTGGCGCGGCTCGAGGGCGCGTTCACGCTCGTGTTCACCCACGCCGACTCCCCGGACGAGATCGTCGCCGCGCGCCGGTCGTCGCCGCTGGTCGTGGGCGTCGGCGAGGGCGAGATGTTCGTCGCCTCGGACGTGGCGGCGTTCATCGACCACACCCGCGAGGCCGTCGAGCTCGGCCAGGACCAGATCGTCACGTTGACCCGCGACGGCGCCGTCGTCACCGACTTCCTCGGCGAGCCCGCGCGCACCCGTCCCTTCCACGTCGACTGGGACATCGCGGCCGCCGAGAAGGGCGGCCACGACTTCTTCATGCTCAAGGAGATCGAGGAGCAGCCGGCGGCGCTGGCCGACACGCTGCGCGGGCACCTCGTCGACGGCCGGATCGTGCTCGACGAGCAGCGCCTGTCCGACCAGGAGCTGCGCGACATCGACAAGGTGTTCGTCGTCGCCTGCGGCACGGCGTACCACGCGGGGCTGCTGGCGAAGTACGCGATCGAGCACTGGTGCCGCATCCCGGTCGAGGTCGAGGTGGCCAGCGAGTTCCGCTACCGCGACCCGGTGCTCGACCGGTCCACCCTGGTCGTGGCCATCTCGCAGTCCGGCGAGACCGCCGACACCCTCGAGGCGGTGCGCCACGCCCGCGAGCAGAAGGCGCGCGTGCTGGCGATCTGCAACACCAACGGCGCCCAGATCCCGCGCGAGTCCGACGCGGTGCTCTACACCCACGCGGGCCCCGAGGTCGGGGTCGCGGCGACGAAGACGTTCACCGCGCAGGTGATCGCCTGCTACCTCGTGGGCCTGGCGCTGGCGCAGACGTTCGGCACGAAGTACGCCGACGAGGTCGCCCGCGAGTACGCCGAGCTGGAGGCGAGCACCGACGCCGTGGCCCGCGTGCTCGAGGCCGTCGTCGAGCCCACCAGGGCGCTGGCCCGCGAGCTGGCGGAGTCCAAGGCGGTGCTGTTCCTCGGGCGCCACGTCGGGTTCCCGGTGGCGCTGGAGGGCGCGCTCAAGCTCAAGGAGCTCGCCTACATGCACGCCGAGGGCTTCGCGGCCGGCGAGCTCAAGCACGGGCCGATCGCGCTGATCGAGCAGGACCTGCCGGTGGTGGTGGTCATGCCCTCGCCCAAGGGCCGCGCGATCCTGCACCAGAAGCTGCTGAGCAACATCCGCGAGATCCAGGCGCGCGGGGCCCGCACGATCGTCGTCGCCGAGGAGGGCGACGAGACCGTGCGCCCCTTCGCCGAGCACCTCATCGAGGTGCCCGCGGTGTCGACGCTGCTCCAGCCGCTGGTGGCCAGCGTGCCGCTGCAGGTCTTCGCCGCCGAGGTCGCCCGCGCCCGCGGCTACGACGTCGACAAGCCCCGCAACCTCGCGAAGTCCGTCACCGTCGAGTAGGGGGTATGTGAGCACTTTCCGCCCCTGTAGCAGCGGAAAGTGCTCACATGGAGGAGGGCCCGAGCGTGTACGGCGTCTGGACCCCCGAGCAGGTGCGCGCGGCCGAGGAGCCGGTGCTCGCGCGCACCCCGGAGGGCGCCCTCATGCGCCGCGCCGCGCACGGGGTCGCCCGGGTCGCCCTCGACGAGCTCCGGCGCCGCACCGGCGGGGTCTCCGGCCGGCGCGTGGTGATCCTCGCCGGCGCGGGCAACAACGGCGGCGACGGGCTCTGGGCCGGCTACGAGCTGCGCCGCCGCGGGGTCGCGGTCACCGCGGTCCTGCTGAGCCCGGACCGCGCGCACCCCGCGGGCCTCGCCGCCCTGCGCCGGCAGCGCGGCCGCGTCCGCACCGAGATCGAGCTCGGGGTGGCCGCGAT
>CADCTH010000602.1 GCA_902805495.1 uncultured Actinomycetospora sp. | reverse complement strand
CCGGGGCGGGCGACGGGCTCGCGGCCGCGCCGCCCCGCTGCCAGGGCGGCGGCGGACCGGCCGACCCGCCCGACGACTCCGACGGGGCCTCCGGGGAATCCGGCTCCCCGGCCGCATCGTCGCCGACCGGCGACACCCGCGTCGTGGCGTCCGCACCGCCCCGCTCGGCGGACGGCTCCTCCGTGCTCGTGCGCGTGCCACCGGGAGCGTCCGCCGACGCGGACGACACAGCGGGACCCGGCTCGTCCGGCTTCTTCGGTGTGCTCACGACAGGGCTCGTCTCGTCGTTCGGTGACGGGTCGGGGGACCGTCAGGCGTGGTCAGGTGCGCGTCACGCGTCGGGCGCCGACGAACCCGCACCGCCCGCGTCGGGGTCGGCGGCGTTCTCGGCGTTGCGGGCGATGGCGAGCAGGGTGCCACCCTCGCCCAGGTTCATCAGGCGCACGCCCTTGGTCTGGCGGCCCGCCTTGCGGACCTCCTTGGCGGTCGTGCGGATGACCCCGCCGCTCGTCGTGATCGCGTACAGCTCGTCGTCGAGCTCGACGATGAGCGCGCCGACGAGCGTCCCGCGCCGGCGGTCGTACTGCAGCGTCAGCACGCCCTTGCCGCCCCGGTTCTGCAGGGGGTACTCGTCGATCGGCGTGCGCTTGGCGTAGCCGCCGCCGGTGGCGACGAGGAGGAACGTCCCCTCGCGCACCACACCGAGCGAGAGCAGCTCGTCGCCGCTGTTGAAGCGCATCCCCGTGACGCCGGACGTGGCGCGGCCCATGGGGCGCAGCGCGTCGTCGGTGGCCGTGAAGCGGATCGACTGGCCCTCGGCGGAGACGAGCAGCAGGTCGTCCTGGTCGGAGCAGAGCACCGCCCCGACGAGCTCGTCGTTCTCGCGCAGGTTGATGCCGATGAGGCCGCCGGACCGGTTGGAGTCGAAGTCGGTCAGGCGCGACTTCTTCACCAGCCCGGCCTTCGTCGCCAGCACCAGGTACGGCGAGACGTCGTAGTCCTTGATGTGCATGACCTGGGCGATCTGCTCCTCGGGTTGGAACGCGAGGAGGTTCGCCACGTGCTGGCCGCGGGCGTTGCGGTTGGCCTCGGGCAGCTCGTAGGCCTTGGCGCGGTACACCCGGCCCTTGTTGGTGAAGAACAGCAGCCAGTCGTGCGTCGAGCACACGAAGAAATGAGCGACGAGGTCGTCCTGCTTGAGCGTCGCGCCCTGCACGCCGCGCCCGCCGCGCTTCTGCGCGCGGTAGAGGTCGGTCTTGGTGCGCTTCGCGTAGCCGGTGCGCGTGATGGTGACGACGACGTCCTCGACCGCGATGAGGTCGGAGTCGGCGACCTCGCCGTCGTAGCCGACGATGCGGGTCAGGCGCTCGTCGCCGTGCTTCTCGACGATCTCGCCGAGCTCGTCGCGGACGATCTGCCGCTGCCGCTCGGGGCGGGCGAGGATGTCCTCGAGGTCGCGGATGGTCGCCTCGATCTCGGCCAACTCGTCGATGATCTTCTGGCGCTCGAGGGCGGCCAGGCGACGCAGCTGCATGTCGAGGATCGCCTGCGCCTGCAGCTCGTCGATGTCGAGGAGCTCGATCAGGCCGGTGCGCGCGACGTCGACGGTCTGCGAGGCACGGATCAGCGCGATGACCTCGTCGAGCGCGTCGAGCGCCTTCACGAGACCGCGCAGGATGTGGGCGCGCTCCTCGGCCTTGCGCAGGCGGTAGCGCGTGCGCCGGACGATGACGTCGATCTGGTGGCGGATCCAGTGCCGGATCATCTGGTCGAGCCGCAGCGTGCGCGGCACCCCGTCGACGATCGACAGCATGTTGACGCCGAAGCTGTACTGCAGCTGCGTGTGCTTGTAGAGGTTGTTCAGCACGACCTTGGCCACGGCGTCGCGGCGCAGCGTGATGACGATGCGGCGGCCCACGCGGTCCGACGACTCGTCGTTGATCTCGGCGATGCCCGCGATGCGCCCGTCGCGCACCAGCGTCGCGATCGACTCGATGAGCGAGTCCGGGTTGACCTGGTAGGGCAGCTCGGTGACGACGAGGATCGTGCGGCCCTTGGCGTCCTCCTCGGCCTCCACCACCGAGCGCATCCGGATCGAGCCGCGCCCGGTGCGGTACGCCGACTCGATGCCGTCGCTGCCGACGACGAGGCCGGCGGTGGGGAAGTCCGGGCCCTTGATGTAGCCCATGAGGGCCTCGAGGGTCTCCTCCTCGGAGGCCTCGGGGTTGTCCAGCGCCCACGTGGCGCCCGCGGCCACCTCGCGCAGGTTGTGCGGCGGCATGTTGGTGGCCATGCCGACGGCGATGCCGGCGCTGCCGTTGATCAGCAGGTTGGGCACCCGGCCCGGGAGGACCGTGGGCTCCTGGGTGCGGCCGTCGTAGTTGTCGGCGAAGTCGACGGTCTCCTCGTCGATGTCCGCCAGCATGCTCATCGCCAGCGGCGTGAGCCGGCACTCGGTGTACCGCATGGCGGCCGCGGGGTCGTTGCCCGGCGAGCCGAAGTTGCCCTGGCCGTCGATCAGCGGGTAGCGCATCGACCACGGCTGGGCGAGGCGCACGAGCGCGTCGTAGATCGCCGAGTCGCCGTGCGGGTGGTAGTTGCCCATGACGTCGCCGACGACGCGGGCGCACTTGACGTAGCTGCGGTCGGGCCGGAAGCCCGAGTCGTACATCGAGTACAGGACGCGGCGGTGGACCGGCTTGAGCCCGTCCTCCACCAGCGGGAGCGCGCGGCCCACGATGACCGACATCGCGTAGTCGATGTAGGAGCGCTGCATCTCCTGCTGGATGTCGACCGGCTCGATGCGGTCGCCGGAACCGGGAGGCAGGGTCGTCTCGGTCACGCGGTCGGTCTCCCCTTCTGCACCCCGGGGCCGCGGCGGACACCGCATCGTCTCGACGGGGTCGTCGTCGTGCGCCGGACCCGCACCTGGTCAGTGCGGGTCTCGACCCCTCGAGTCTACCGACGCCCCCCGTCGGCCACGGATTCCCCCGACGGCGCGCCGGGGGCTACCGCGCGTGGTCGCCCGCGCCGGCGGCCACGGCGGCGCGCGGGTCGTCGACGAGCCCGCGCTCGAGGGTCTCGCTCATCGCGTACGAGCAGGCGAGCGACACCAGCGCCATCCCGACGACGTAGATCGCGACCGACATCAGGCTGCCCGTGGCGGCGACGAGCACCGCGCAGATCGTCGGCGCGATGCCGCCGAGGATCGAGGCGAGCTGGTAGGCCAGCGAGGCGCCGCTGTAGCGCAGGCGCGTCGGGAACTGCTCGGCGAAGTAGGCCGACTGCGGCCCGTACACCGCGCTGCGACAGGCCTGGACGACGAGCCCGCCCAGGATGAACAGGGCGATGTTCCCCGTGCCGACGAGCAGTAAGTACGGGATGGCGAACACCGCCAGCACGACCAGGCCGGCGAGGAACATCCGGCGCCGGCCCACGTAGTCCGAGAGCAGGCCGAGCAACAGGATCATCGGGATGTCCGAGGCGGACAGGGCCGTGTTCGCCGCCAGGATCTCCGTGCGGTCGTAGCCCAGGGTCGTGGTGGCGTAGGAGACCAGCCAGACCGAGCCCACGTAGAACGTCGCGTTGGTGGCGAGGAACGACCCGGACGCGAGCAGGATCTCCTTGGGGTAGGTGCGGAACGCCTCGATCACCGGCATCCGCGCGGCGGACTTCTTCTCCATCGACTCGCGGAAGACCGGGCTCTCGGCGACGGTCAGCCGGATCCACATCCCGACGATGATCAGCGCCGCGCTGGCCAGGAAGGGCACGCGCCAGCCCCACGACAGGAACTGGGCCTCGGTGAGCGACACGTCGAGGACGAGGAACGCACCCGTGCCGCAGACGAGGCCGAGCGGCACGCCGACCTGGGGCCAGCTGCCGTAGAACCCGCGGCGGTTCGGCGGCGCGTTCTCCACGGCCATGAGCGCGGCGCCACCCCACTCGCCGCCGACGCCGAACCCCTGCCCGAGACGCAGGACGACGAGCAGGATCGGGGCCGCGACGCCGATCGCGCCGTAGGTGGGCAGCAGCCCGATCGCGACCGTGCAGGCGCCCATCAGCAGCAGCGACCACACGAGCATCGGCTTGCGGCCGACGCGGTCGCCGAAGTGGGCGAACACCGCCCCGCCGAAGGGGCGCGCGAGGAACCCGGCCGCGAACGTCCCGAACGCGGCGATGGTGCCGGCGGTGGGCGACGCCGACGGG
Source organism: uncultured Actinomycetospora sp. (assembly GCA_902805495.1). Lineage (GTDB taxonomy): Bacteria > Actinomycetota > Actinomycetes > Mycobacteriales > Pseudonocardiaceae > Actinomycetospora. The sequence goes on along the minus strand of CADCTH010000602.1, from coordinate 1,018 downwards.
AAGAAGAGCTTCCCGAACACGAGCGCCGCGGCGGTGCCGTAGATGAAGAAGTCGAACCACTCGATGGTCGTGCCGACCAGGCTGGCCAGCGCCACCTTGCGCGGGACGCGCAGCGAGGGCCGGGCGTCGGGACCGGAGGCGTCGCTGACCATGGCGTGCTCCTCGTCGTCGGGGTGCCCGCCCATCGAAAGGCCACCTCGACGGAGGGTCAAGGATTCCCCAAGACACGCCCGGGATCCTGGGCCCGCGGCACGACCGGCTCCGCCGAACGGTGGGCGGGGCGCACACCCCGGAACGACGAAGGCCCGGGTTCCACGGGAAACAGTCCGTGGACCCGGGCCCTGTCCGGCCGAGCTCGACCTCGACTACACGTCGAGGAAGCGCACGTCCTTGGCGTTGCGGGTGATGAACGAGCGCCGCGACTCGACGTCCTCGCCCATCAGCACGCTGAACAGCTCGTCGGCGGTGGCCGCGTCGTCGAGCGTGACCTGCAGCAGCATGCGGGTCGACGGGTCCATCGTCGTCTCCCACAGCTCCTTGGCGTTCATCTCGCCGAGGCCCTTGAAGCGCTGGATCGCGTCGTCCTTGGGCAGCTTGCGGCCCTCCGCGATGCCGGCCTCGATGAGCCCGTCACGTTCGCGGTCGGAGTAGGCGTATTGCGGCTCCGTCCGCGGCCACTTGATCTTGTACAGCGGCGGCTGCGCGAGGAACACGTGGCCCTGCTCCACCAGCGGGCGCATGAAGCGGAACAGCAGGGTGAGCAGCAGCGTCCGGATGTGCTGGCCGTCGACGTCGGCGTCCGCCATCAGCACGATCTTGTGGTACCGCAGCTTGCTGAGGTCGAACTCGTCGTGGATGCCCGTGCCGAGCGCCGTGATGATCGACTGGACCTCGTTGTTGTTGAGGACGCGGTCGATGCGGGCCTTCTCGACGTTGATGATCTTCCCGCGGATCGGGAGGATCGCCTGGAACATCGAGTCGCGCCCCGACTTGGCCGAGCCGCCCGCCGAGTCGCCCT
>CADCTH010000601.1 GCA_902805495.1 uncultured Actinomycetospora sp. | reverse complement strand
GCAGCATGACCATCTCGGGGATCTCGAGGTCGTCGTCGGCGAGCTCGGGCACCCGCTCGAGGCGGCGCACCGCGTCTTAGCCGACGTAGCCGACGAGCCCGCCGGTGAGCGGCGGGAGCCCGGGCAGCGGGTCGGTGCGCAGGCGCTCGAGCGTCTCGCGCAGGGCGGCGAGCGGGTCGTCGCCCGCGGGGCCGTCGGGCGTGCCCGGCAGGTGCGCCGGCGCCGTGCCCGTCCACACCGCGCGCCCGTCGACCTCGGTGAGCGACGCGGCGCTGCGCGCGCCCACGAAGCTCCAGCGCGACCACGACTCGCCGTGCGCCGCTGACTCGAGCAGGAACGTGCCGGGGCGGCGCCCGGCCAGCTTGCGGTAGACCCCCACCGGCGTCTCGCCGTCGGCCAGCAGCCGCCGCGTCACGGGGATCACGCGGTGGTGCGCGGCCAGGGCGTGGAACCCGGCGCGATCGGGTAGGACCGCGCCGAGCGGTGCGGCGGAGGGGTCGGACGCGGGCACGGACTCATTGTGGCCCCCGCCCCCGACAGCCTCAGGCGCCCGGGTCCGGCGCCGCGCGGGCGCGCGCCGCGACGGCCACGGCGCCCAGCACCACGGCGCACCCGACGAGCTGCAGGACGCCCGGCACCTCGCCCAGCAGCAGCGCGCCGAGCAGCACCGCGCCGACCGGCTGCAGCAGCAGGATCGAGGCCCCGGCCGACGAGGCCAGGCGCGGCAGGGCCGAGGCGATGAGCACCCACCCGATCACCTGGCCGACGACCGCCAGGGTCACGAGCCAGCCCAGCGCCCGCGCGTCCGGGGTGAGGTCGACCCCTTGCCAGAGCGTGCCGAGCACGAACGACGAGACCGTCGCGCCGACCGTGGCGATCGCGACCTGGGTGAACCGCTGCCCGGGGCCGGCGCCGAGGCGCACGAGCAGCAGGTAGCCGGCGTAGGCCGCCGCCGCGACGAGCGCGGTGACCGTCCCGCGCACCGGCGCGACGCCCGTGACCGCCTCGGGGTCGCCGACCAGGCCGCCGGCCAGCGCCACGCCCGCGAGCATCACCGGGACGGCCAGCACGAACGTCCGGCGCACCCGCTCGCCGAGCACCAGGAACGCGAGCAGCGGCAGGATCACGACCTGCACGTTGACCAGCACCGTCGACACCCCGGCGCCGACCGACCGCACCGACTCGGCCCACAGCGTCATGTCGAGCCCGAGCAGCGCGCCGCCCGCCAGCAGCACCCAGGGGCGGTTGCCCGTCGTCGCGGCGGTCCGCAGCCGCCGGCGCCGCTCGAGCAGCGCCAGGGGCACCAGCAGCGGCAGCGCCAGCGCGCAGCGGAAGAACGTCGCGGTCCCCGGGCTGACGTCGGCGAGCGCGATGAAGATCGGCGAGAACGCGATGCACAGGCTGCCCGCGACGGCGACGAGGCGGGCGTCGAGCCGGGGCGCGACCGGGGCGGGCCCCACGGGGAGGGCGAGGGAGCGGGTCACGCCCCCGATCGTCCGGTCCTCGACCGTTGAGGACCAGCGAGGATTCCTGCGCCCGACCCGTAAGCTCCGCTACCGTGTTCGCGCTCGACCGTCTCCGCGCCCTCGACGCGCTCGCGACGCGCGGCTCGGTGGCCGGGGCCGCGGGCGCCCTGCACCTCACGCCCTCGGCGGTCTCGCAGCAGCTCGCCAAGCTCGAGCGCGAGGCGGGTGCGGCGCTCACCGAGCCCGTCGGCCGCGGCCTGCGCCTCACCCCCGCCGGCCGGATGCTCGCCGAGCACGCCGCGGAGATCCTCGCCCGCGTCGCCGCCGCACGGCTCGACCTCGACCGGCTGCGCGACCAGGTGGTGGGCGAGCTGCGCGTCGGGGCGATCCCCACCTCGGTGCACGCGCTCGCCCCCGCCACGCTGGCCCGCCTGCGCGCCGCCCACCCGGACCTGCGCGTCGTGCTCGCCGACGGGGAGGCCGAGGAGACGCTGCCCGCGGTGCTCGCCGGCGACCTCGACCTCGCCGTCGTCGAGAACTGGGAGGGCCTGCCCGCGCCGATCCCGCCCGGCACGTCGCGGGCCCGGCTCTGCGAGGACGTGATCGACCTGCTGCTGCCCGCCGACCACCGGCTCGCCGGACCCGGTCCCGTCGCCCTGGCCCACGTCGACGACCTCGACTGGGTCGCCGACGGCTCGGCCACGCGCGCGCAGAACTGGTTGCTCCAGACCCTGCGAGCCCAGGGCCTCGAGCCGCGGGTGACGTGCGGCGTGCGCGGGTTCGGGATGCACGTGGAGCTCGTCGCCGGCGTCGGCGTCGCGGCCCTGGTCCCCCGGCTGGCCCGGCCCCCGCTGCCGGCCGGGGTCGTCTCGGCCACCACGACCCCGCTGCTGCGCCGCAGCATCGACGCCGTGTGGCGCACCGACCGCGGCACCCCGGCCGTGCGGGCCGCGGTCGCGCAGGTCGCCGCGGTGGCCGCCGAGCGCGACGCCGACCGGGCTCAGGCCTCGGGCGCCAGCAGCAGGTCGGCGTCGAAGCAGGTGTGAGCGCCGGTGTGGCAGGCGGCGCCGGACTGGTCGACCAGCAGCAGCACGGTGTCGCCGTCGCAGTCGAGCCGCACCTCGACGACCTTCTGCACGTGGCCGGACGTGGCGCCCTTGACCCACAGCTCGTCGCGCGAGCGGGACCAGTACGTGCCCTCCCGGGTGGCGAGCGTGCGCGCCAGGGCCTCGTCGGTCATCCACGCGACCATGAGGACCTCGCGGGTGTCGTACTGCTGGGCCACCGCGCACACCAGCCCGTCGGGGGTGCGCTTGAGCCGGGCCGCGATCGCCGGGTCGAGCGTCCAGGTCTCGCTCACCGGACCTCCGCCCCCTCGGCGCGCAGCGCGTCCTTGACCTCGCCGATCCGCATGATCCCGAAGTGGAACACGCTCGCGGCCAGCACCGCGTCCGCCCCCGCCGCCACGGCCGGGGGGAAGTGCTCGACGGCGCCCGCTCCCCCGCTGGCGATCACCGGCACGTCGACCAGCGCGCGGACCTGCCGGATCATCTCGAGGTCGAAGCCGGCCTTGGTGCCGTCGGCGTCCATCGAGTTGAGCAGGATCTCCCCGACGCCGAGCTCCTGACCGCGCTGGGCCCACTCGAGCGCGTCGATGCCGGTGCCGCGCCGGCCGCCGTGGGTGGTGACCTCGAAGCCCGACGGCGTCGGCTGCCCGTCCGCCGGGACGCGCCGGGCGTCGACCGACAGCACGATGCACTGCGAGCCGTAGCGCCGGCTGGCCTCGCCGAGGAAGTCGGGGCGGGCGATCGCGGCGGTGTTGATCCCGACCTTGTCCGCGCCGGCGCGCAGCAGCTTGTCGATGTCGTCGTTGGTGCGCACGCCGCCGCCGACGGTCAGCGGGATGAAGACCTGCTCGGCGGTGCGGCGCACGACGTCGTAGGTGGTCTCGCGCTCGCCCGAGGAGGCGCTGACGTCGAGGAACGTGAGCTCGTCGGCGCCCTCCGCGTCGTAGAGCCGGGCCATCTCGACGGGGTCGCCGGCGTCGCGCAGGCCGACGAAGTTGACGCCCTTGACCACCCTGCCGGCGTCGACGTCCAGGCAGGGGATCACGCGGACGGCGACACCCATGCCGTTCAGCCTAACCGTGGCCACGTGAGCGATCCTGGGGCCTATGGGCCCCGAGATCGCTCACGTACGGGTGGCGGCCAGCGCGTCCGCGAGGGTGAAGTTGCCGGCGTAGAGGGCCTTGCCGACGATCGCGCCCTCGACGCCGATCGGGGCCAGGGCGGCGAGGGTGCGCAGGTCGTCCAGCGACGACACCCCGCCCGACGCCACCACCGGCCGGTCGGTGCGCGCGCACACGGCCTCGAGCAGCTCGGTGTTCGGGCCGGTGAGCGTCCCGTCGCGCCCGACGTCGGTGACGACGTAGCGCGCGCAGCCCTCGGCGTCGAGGCGGGCGAGCACGCTCCACAGGTCGCCGCCGTCGGAGACCCAGCCGCGCGCCGCCAGCCGGTGGCGCCCCTCGCTGATCTTGACGTCGAGCCCGACGGCCACCCGGTCGCCGAACTCGGCGATGGCCGACGCGCACCACGCCGGGTCCTCCAGGGCGGCCGTGCCGATGTTCACCCGGGCGCAGCCGGTGTCGAGCGCCCGGCGCAGGGACGCGTCGTCGCGGATGCCGCCGGAGAGCTCGACGGCGATGTCGACCTGGTCGACGACGCGCGCCAGCAGCTCCGCGTTCGAGCCGCGGCCGAACGCGGCGTCGAGGTCGACGAGGTGCAGCCACGCCGCGCCGTCGTCGGCCCAGGCCCGGGCCGCGTCGAGGGGGTCGCCGTAGCCGGTCTCGGTGCCGGCGACGCCCTGGACCAGGCGGACGGCCTGGCCGTCGGCGACGTCCACGGCGGGCAGCAGGTCGATGGTCACGGCGGGCGATCGTAGCCAGGACGGGTCAGACGCCGAGCAGGGTCGCCCGCCGCCGCTCCAGCAGCTCCCGCTCGGCCACCGTCCGGACCAGCCCGAGCGCCCGGTCGAGCTCGGCGACCGCCTCGTCGGTCCGCCCCAGGGCGCTGAGCATGTCGGCCCGGACCGCGGGCAGCAGGTGGTAGCCGGCGAGGGTGGGGTCGGTGCGCAGCGGCTCGAGCACCGCGAGCCCCGCCTCGGGGCCCTCGGACCGCGACACCGCCACGGCCCGGTTCAGCTCCACCACCGGCGAGGGCGTCAGCACCGCGAGTTCGGCGTAGAGGGCGGCGATCGCGGCCCAGTCGGTGGTCTCGGTGGAGCGCGCGCGGGCGTGGCAGGCGGCGATGGCGGCCTGCAGCGTGTAGCGCCCCCGCGCGTCCCCCGACCCCGCCTCCGCCCGGGCCAGCGCCGCCAGGCCCCGCTGCAGCAGCACCCGGTCCCAGCGCGCGCGGTCCTGGTCACCGAGCAGCACCGGCTCACCGGACGGCCCCACCCGCGCCCGCAGCCGCGAGGCCTGCAGCTCCATGAGCGCGACCAGCCCGTGCACCTCGGGCTCGCCGGGCTGCAGCGCCGCGAGGACCCGGCCCAGCCGCATCGCCTCGACGCACAGGGCCGGGCGGGTCCAGTCGACGCCGGTGGTGGCCGCGTAGCCCTCGTTGAACACGAGGTAGACCACCTCGAGCACCGCGCCCAGCCGGGCGGCCAGCTCCTCGCCCGTCGGCACCGCGAGCGCCTCGGGCCCCACGGCCGCGAGGCGCTTCTTGGCGCGCGAGATGCGCTGGCCCACCGTCGGCGACGGGACGAGGAAGGCGTGGGCGATCTCGTCGGTGGTCAGGCCCCCGAACAGCCGCAGCGTCAGCGCGACCCGCGACTCGCGCGCCACCGAGGGGTGGCACGTGGCGAACAGCAGGGCGAGCAGGTCGTCGCCGACCGCCGCGGCCCCGTCCCCGACGGCGACGTCGGCCGCCGGCGCGGTGCCCGGCTCGTCGAGCAGCTCGGTCTTGCGCGCGAGGGTCTGCTCCCGGCGGATCGCGTCGATCGCCCGCCGCCGGGCGGTCGCGGCCAGCCAGGCGCCGGGGTTGTCGGGCACGCCCTCGCGCGGCCACTGCTCCATGGCCGCGACCAGCGCGTCCTGGGCCAGCTCCTCGGCGAGGCCGACGTCGCGCACCACGCGCGCGACGCCGGCCACGATCCGGGCGGACTCCATCCGCCACACCGTCTCCAGGACGCCGTAGGGGTCGGCGTGGGCGGGATCGGTCGCGGTGGTCACCGCCCGGTCAGCTCCCGTGCTGCTCGGTCTGGCGGGCCCGCAGCTCCGCCTCGGCGTCGAGCACCTCCTGCGGGGCGAGGCCCTCGAAGTCCTCGGGCTCGCTCACGCGGCGCACCTCGAGGCGCTCCCCGCTGCGGAACGGCGCGCGGCGCGCCCACGACAGGGCCTCCTCCAGCGAGTCGACCTTGAGGATCCAGAACCCGCCGACCAGCTCCTTGGCCTCGGTGAACGGGCCGTCGCTGACGGTGGGCTCCTCGCCGTCGAACGCGACGACGGCGCCCTGGGCGCTGGGCATCAGGCCCTCACCGGCGAGCAGCACGCCGGCGTCGACCATCGCCGTGTTGAACCGGCCCATCTCCTCGAACATCGCGGGATCTGGCGGGGTGGCCGTCGCGGCGGCCTCGTCGTACTTGAGCAGCAGCATGAAACGCACGGCGGTCTCCTGGACTCTCGTCGGGACTTGCGGGGGGGGCGGGGGGGGGGCGGGGGTCAGACCTGGTCGCGCTCGGCCACGCGCCG
>CADCTH010000600.1 GCA_902805495.1 uncultured Actinomycetospora sp. | reverse complement strand
GTTGGACAGACGACGGCCCCCGCACCCACCCTGGGTGCGGGGGCCGTCGTGGTCGGGGCGTCAGCCGCCCTCGGGCTCGCCGGGCTGGGTCGCGCCGCCGGGCAGCTGCTGGCCGAACTGCTGCGCGCACTGGTCGGCGGCCTGCTGCACCGCCGCCGGGTTCGGCGCGTTGCCCGCGTTCGACAGGCACTGCTGGAACTGCTGGATCGATGCCCCGCCGCCGAAGTTGAGGAACGTCGCGAGGCCCAGGAAGAACAGCACGCTGATGATCAGGTTGACGACGAGGGTCAGGACACCAAGCACGAGCCCGGTCGTTGCGGCGCCTCTGTTCGTTGCCGCCATCCGCTTGACCCGGCCTCGGCCGACGACGCCGAAGATGATCGCCACGACGCCCAGCAGGAGCCCCACCGCCGGGAGCCAGCAGAGGAGCAACGCCAGGATGCCGAACACCAGCGCGGCGGTGCCCATCCCGTTGCGGGGCTTGGCGGGCTGGGCGGGATCCCCCCAGCCGGGAGGGTTCGGGCCCGAGCCGCCGTACGCCGGCTCCCCGTACTGCTGCCCCTGACCCGGCGGGTATTGCTGGCCGTAGCCCTCGCCCGGAGTGCTCACGTCGTCGTCCTCTCGCGCCCTCGTTGCTCCGACCGACGGCCGGGCAGTCATCGTGCCACCCGTACCCGTTCCGGCCGGAGTCCACGATGGTGTCGCGCGAGAGGACGACGAACGGGTCAGCGCAGGGAGTCCGCGTGGGCGCGGGCCTCCTCCTGGCGCCGGTCCTCGGTGCCGGTCGCGATCGGGGCCCCGATCCACTCCTCGGGGATGCCGAAGGCGTCGACCAGTGTGCGGGCGTGGGGTCGCAGCTCCTGGCACAGGCGGTTGACCTCGGCCGTCACCGTCTTCGCGCGGGCGGCGGAGATCCGCCCGTGCTCGAGGAACCAGCCCTTGTCCTCCTCGATGAGCGAGAGGGCGAACAGGTCGCAGACCTTGCCCAGCAGCGCCCGCGCCGACGGGTCGACGCACCCGTCGATGCCGCGGACGAAGGCGTCGAGCACGAGGCCGTCGAGGTGGCTGCGGGCCGCGCGCAGCAGGTGGTCCTGCGCGTTGTTGAAGATCGCGAACTGGCGGGCGGGCGAGATGCCCTTGTCCCGCGCCGGACGCAGGCGGCGCACGAGGCCGTCGAGGGTGTGCTCCTCGCGGTCGTCGAGGAGCTTGACCTGCCACGACCGGTCGAGGACGTCGTCCTCCTCGCGGCCCGGCCCGACGGCCCGCAGGCGCTCGGCGAGCTGGCGCAGCGAGGTGCGCTCGGCGACGGTGTCGAGCACCTGGTCGGCGACGAACCGCACGGTGCCCAGCGTGTCGAGGTTGCCGAAGTCGTCGGCGTAGCCCGAGATCAGGCCCTTGGCCACGAGCTGGAGCAGGACCGTGTTGTCGCCCTCGAACGTCGTGAAGACGTCGGTGTCGGCGCGCAGCTGGCCGAGGCGGTTCTCGGACAGGTAGCCCTGCCCGCCGCACGCCTCGCGGCAGGCCTGGATGGTGGCGGTGGCGTGCCACGTGGTCAGCGCCTTGGTGCCCGCGGCCCGGGACTCGAGCTCGCGCTGGCGCTTCTCGTCGATCTCCCCGCCGGCCTCCCGCGTCGTCTGGATGTCGTGGAGCATCTCGACGAGCTCGTTCTGCGCGAACCGCAGCGCGTAGGTGCGCGCCAGCCCGGGCAGGAGCTTGCGCTGGTGGGCCAGGTAGTCGAGGACGACGATCTCCTCCTCGCCGCCCGGCGCGGCGAACTGGCGGCGGGCCTCGCCGTAGCGCACGGCGATGGTCTGGGCCAGCGACGCGGCGCCCACCGCGCTGCCCGAGACGCTGACGCGCCCGCGCACGAGCGCGCCGAGCATCGTGAAGAAGCGGCGGGTCTCGTTCTCGATCGAGCTGGAGTACGTGCCGTCCTCGGCCACCGAGCCGTAGCGGTCGAGGAGGTTCTCGCGCGGCACGCGGACGCCGTGGAAGGCCAGGCGCCCGTTGTCGACGCCGTTGAGGCCCTCCTTGTGGCCGTCGTCGGTGATCTCGACGCCCGGCAGGATCGCGCCGTCGTCGCCGCGCAGCGGCACGAGGACCGCGTGCACGCCGTGCCGCTGTGTCTCCTCTCCCTGCCGACCGGCGTACAGCTGCACGAACACCGCCGCCATCTTCCCGTCGCGCGCGGCGTTGCCGATGTAGTCCTTGCGCGCCGATTCGGTGGGGGTGTCGATGACGAACTCGCCGGTGTCGGGGTCGTACGTCGCCGTCGTGTGCACCGACTGGACGTCCGAGCCGTGGCCGGTCTCGGTCATGGCGAAGCAGCCCGGGAGCGAGAGGTCCATGACCCCGGGCAGGAACCGGGCGTGCTGCTCGGTGTTGCCCAGCGCCTGGATCGCCCCGCCGAACAGGCCCCACTGCACACCGCTCTTGACCTGCAGCGACAGGTCGGCGAACGCCAGCATCTCGAAGGACACCACCGAGCCGCCGATGTCGCCGCGCCCGCCGACGGCCGCGGGGAAGCCGTGCACCGCGTGCCCGTCGTCGGCCAGGCGCTGCAGCATCTCCCAGATCGCCGCCCGGTAGGTCTCGACGTCGGTGCCGGGGTGCACGCGCAGCTCGGCGAAGTCGTGCCGGCCCCGGATCTCGTCGCGCAGGGTGTGCCAGCGCCCGTCGAGGGTGCGCTGGACCGCGGCGGCCGTCGCGTCGCCGTACTCGTCAGTAGCTCGGTGCGATGGGTGGTTCACGGGGTCCTCCCGGGGGGAGCGGGGTCGGTTTTCGCGGGGCCCGTCAGGACGCCGACGACGCCGCGGACGGCGTCACGGTGCGCGACAACCCGGCCCACGCCAGGTCGGCGAGCTGGTCGGCGAGCACCTCGAGCTCGAGGTCCGGCCGGGCGGCGAGCCACTGGTCGCCCGCGGCCCGGACCATGCCGACCAGCGCGTGACCCCACGTCAGTGCGGGATCGCTGGCGCGGTTCTGGCGGCGGAGCTCGGTGGAGATGATCTCTGCGATGTGGTCGCCGATGACCGAGCAGAGATCACTGACGGGGTCTTCGTTCGCGGGCCGGTCGAGCTTCGGCGGGCGCATGACGTAGCGGTAGACCTCGGGGTCGGCCTCGATGAGCCGCAGGTAGGCGTCGATGCCCGACACCAGCGTGTCGCGCGGGTCGTCCGCGGCCTCGCGCATCGCGCTCTGCAGCTGGCCGACGAGCACCTCGGCCACCCGGTCGCACACGGCGAGGTAGAGGTCGTTCTTGTCGGCGAAGTGCCGGTAGACGACGGTCTTGCTGGTGCGCGCCTGCGCGGCGACCTGGCTCATGCCCACCTCGGCGCCGTGTGCGCGGATGGCCACGATCGTGGCGGCCGTGAGCTCGTGGCGCCGGGCGCGGCGATGCTCGTCCCAGCGGCTCGACCGCCGGTCGCGCCGCGGGCGGGAGCCGTCGCGCTCACCGTCACGGCCCGCGCTGGGGCCCGTGTCGGCGTGATGCGTGGAACGACGGCTCACGTTACCGACGGTACCTGATACTTTCGGGTAACTCCGCTCCCACGGCGCACGTCACGCTGCCGTGACCGCCCCCGTCCGCGACCCGGGAGGAAACGTGGCAACCACCTCGTCCTCGGCATCATCGTCCCGCTCCCTGCCGCGCCGCGCCGCCATCGTCGGCGCCAACCGCATCCCGTTCGCGCGGTCGAACGGCGCCTACGCCCGCGCGTCCAACCAGGACATGCTCACCGCCGCCCTCGACGGGCTCGTCGCCCGGTTCGGCATGGCCGGCGAGCACGTCGGTGAGGTCGTCTCCGGCGCCGTGCTCAAGAAGAGCAGCGACTTCAACCTCACCCGCGAGGCCGTGCTCGGCAGCCGGCTCGCGGCCGCGACGCCGACCTACGACGTCCAGCAGGCCTGCGGCACCAGCCTGCAGACCACGCTGCTGATCGCCAACAAGATCGCCCTCGGCCAGATCGAGGTCGGCATCGCCGCCGGCGTCGACACCACCAGCGACGCGCCCATCGAGGTCAACGAGGGCCTGCGCAGCGTCCTGCTGGCCGCCAACCGCGCCAAGTCGACCGCGGGCATCCTCAAGGCGCTGTCCGGCCTGCGCCCCGGCCAGATCGTCCCCGAGATCCCGGCCAACCGGGAGCCGCGCACCGGCATGTCGATGGGCGAGCACGCGGCCCAGACCGCCGCGGCCTGGCAGATCAGCCGCCGCGCGCAGGACGAGATCGCCGCCGCGAGCCACCAGAACCTGGCCAAGGCCTACGACCGCGGGTTCTTCGACGACCTCGTGACGCCCTACCTGGGGCTGACGAAGGACAACAACCTGCGGGCCGACTCGACCGTCGAGGGGCTGGCCAAGCTCAAGCCGGTGTTCAAGCCGGCCGGCTACCCCGACACCGAGGCCACGATGACCGCGGCCAACTCCACGCCGCTGACCGACGGCGCCGCGACGGTGCTGCTGGCCAGCGACGAGTGGGCCGCCGAGCGGGGCCTGCCGGTGCTGGCGCACTTCGTCGACGCCGAGACCTCCGCGGTCGACTACGTGCACGGCGGCGAGGGCCTGCTGATGGCGCCGGCCTACGCCGTGCCGCGGATGCTCGAGCGCAACGGCCTCACGCTGCAGGACTTCGACTTCTACGAGTTCCACGAGGCGTTCGCCTCGACCATCCTCGCCACGTTCGCCGCGTGGGAGGACCCGATCTTCTGCAAGGAGAAGCTGGGCCGCGACGAGCCGCTGGGCTCGATCGACCGGTCCAAGCTCAACGTCGTGGGGTCGTCGCTGGCCACGGGCCACCCGTTCGCGGCCACCGGCGCCCGCATCGTCCCGACCCTGGCGAAGCTGCTGCACGAGAAGGGTTCGGGTCGCGGCCTGATCTCGATCTGCGCGGCCGGTGGTCAGGGCGTCGTCGCGATCCTGGAGGCCTAGGAAGATGTCCAACGACTGGTACTCCGACTTCGTCAACTCGTCGTTCGGCAAGTCGATCGCCGGCTCCGTGGGGCTGCCCCCGGTGCCGCGGCTGCGCCGCTACGAGCCGGGCCAGCCCCTGCTCTCCGGTCCGGCCCTGCTGGGCACGGCGACCGCCGACGGCCGGGTGGCCAAGGTCGTGCGCTCGCTGCTCACCGACCTGGGCATCGAGGTCCACGACGACCCGAACGCCCCGGTCGGCGGCGGGAGCTCGAGCTCGAAGGTCGCCGCCGGCATCGTCGACGCGACCGGGCTCTCCGGACCGATGGACCTCGCCGAGGTGCAGGCGTTCCTCACCCCGGTGATGCGCCGGATCGGCCCGTCGGGGCGCGTCCTGGTCATCGGTGACGTGCCGGCCGAGGCCGCGGCGCCCGCGGTCCGCGCGGCCCGCCGCGCCCTCGAGGGCCTGGTGCGCTCGGCGGCCAAGGAGGCCCGCTACGGCGCGACGGTCAACCTCGTGCACGTCGCCGACGGTGCCGAGAACGACGTCGAGTCGACGCTGCGCTTCTTCCTCTCGTCGCGCTCGGCGTTCGTGCACGGCCAGCGCCTCGACGTCGGCACCGTGCCCGGGTTCTCCGGGTCGAGTCAGCACGTCGACTGGGACAAGCCCCTCGCCGGGCGCACCGCCGTGGTCACCGGGGCCTCGAGCGGCATCGGCGCGGCGGCGGCGGCGACGCTGCGCCGCGACGGCGCCACCGTGATCTGCGTCGACGTGCCGGCCTCGGGCGACGCCCTGGCCCGCACCGCCAACGACATCGGCGGCAGCGCGCTGCAGCTCGACATCACGGCCGACCACGCCGCCGACACGCTGCTCGAGCACGCGCGGCGCCACGGCGGGCTCGACGTCGTCGTGCACAACGCCGGCATCACCCGCGACAAGCTGCTGGCCAACCAGGACCGCGACCGCTGGAACTCGGTGATCGCGGTGAACCTGGAGTCGCAGCTGAAGATCAACGACGCGCTGCTGTCGTCCGACGTGTTCCACCGCGGCGGGCGCATCGTCACCGTGTCGTCGATGGCCGGCATCGCCGGCAACCGCGGCCAGACCAGCTACGGCGCCTCGAAGGCCGGCGTCATCGGCATGGTCGACGCCACCGCGCCGCTGCTCGTGGAGAAGGACGCGACGATCAACGCCGTCGCGCCGGGCTTCATCGAGACCGACATGACCAAGGCCATGCCCGTCGGCACGCGCGAGGCCGGCCGGCGGCTGTCGTCGATGACCCAGGGCGGGCTGCCCGTCGACGTCGCCGAGACGATCGCCTGGTTCGCCCAGGGCGCCTCGTACGCCGTCAACGGGCAGTTCCTGCGCGTCGACTGCCAGAACTACCTGGGGGCGTGATGGCGGTCGAGACGCTCGACGGCCCGCCCACCCTGGGCCTGCTCTACGGGCGGGCGCTGCTGACGGCGCGCTCGGGCGGCGCGACGCTGCCCGACCGCCGGCTGGACCTGCCCGGCGTGCGCATCGACGCCGACGCCGTCGCCGACTACGCCCACGTCTGCGGGTTCGGTGTCGGCGGCGTCGTCCCGCCGACCTACCCGCACATGCTGGCGTTCCCCCTGCAGATGCGGCTGATGACCGACCGCGAGTTCCCGCTGCCCGCCCCGGGCATGGTGCACCTGCGCAACGTCATCACCCAGGCCCGCCCGCCCGAGGTGGGCGAGCCGCTGCGGGTCGCGGTGCACGCCGACCGCCTGGCCGCCCACCCCAAGGGCGCGCAGGTCGACCTCGTGACCGCGGTGGTCGACCAGGACGACGCCGAGATCTGGGGCTCGCGCAGCACCTACTTCGTGCGCGGCGCCCCGGCCCCCGAGGGCGCCGACGGCGCTGACGGGGTGCCCGCCGCGCCGCCGGAGCCCGACCCGCACGTGGGCCGGCTCCCGCACGCGATCTGGACGGTGCCCGGCGACATCGGGCGCCGCTACGCCGCGGTGTCGGGCGACGTGAACCCGATCCACGTCAACGGCCTCGCGGCCAAGGCGTTCGGGATGCCCGGCGTGATCGCCCACGGCATGTGGACCAAGGCCCGGGCGCTCGCCGCCCTCGCCGGCCGCCACGGCCCGGCGTTCACCGTCGACGTCGTGTTCAGGGCCCCGGTCCGCGCGCCCTCGAAGGCGTACTTCCACACCGCCGCCGTCGACGGCGGGTGGGACGCGAAGCTCGTGAGCACCAAGGGCAAGGACCACCTGCTCCTGACGCTGCGCGACGCCTGACCTCGCCCACCCTCGGCGGAGCGAACGCGCTGTTCGTTGCTTCTAGGCGTACGAACGGCGCGTTCGCTCCATCCCGGGCCGAGGCCCAGGAGGACGAGTTGCGTGATGCAAGCCCGCGTCCGTAGCCTCGGCCCGTGCTCGGACGGACCTACGACGCGGAGGTGTGCTCCGCCGCTCGCGCCCTCGAGGTCGTCGGGGAGCGGTGGAGCCTGCTGATCGTGCGCAAGGCGCTGTTCGCCGGTGCGCGGCGCTTCGGCGACTTCCGCTCGCTCGGGATCGCGACGAACGTGCTCGCCAAGCGCCTCGACGGCTTCGTCGACGCCGGGATCATGGAGCGCACGGGTCCCGACGGCGCCGAGTACGCGCTGACCGAGCAGGGCCGCGAGCTCGCCACCGTGGTCGTCGCGCTCACCGCGTGGGGCGACCGCCACCTCGCCCCCGACGGCCCGCCCGTGCTCTATATGCACGCGGGCTGCGGCGGGAGCGTCGCGCAGCGCCTCGTCTGCGACACCTGCGGCGAGGTGAACGACCCGGCCGAGCTGCGCGCCGTCCCCGGGCCGGGGATGCCGGCCGAGATCGCCGCGCGGATGTCCGCGAGCTAGAGGGCGATCGTCTCCCCGCGCCGCACGACGTCGACGCGGTCGTCCCACCCGCGGCGCTCGACCTCGCCGAGGAAGTCGGACAACGGCGAGCGGAAGACGCCGTAGTCGTCGTAGTGGATCGGCGTCGCGCGCCGCGGCGCGATGGTCTCCAGCACGTCGGCGCCCATGCGCCCGTCCATCGTCACGACCAGCCCGCCGGGCAGCGTCGTCCCGCCGAGGTGCAGGACGGCGCGGTCGACCTCCCCGATGTGCTCGCGGATGGTCCGGATGCCCTCGAAGGGCAGCGTGTCGCCGGAGACGTAGATGCGGCGCACGACCTCCCCGGACGGGTCGGAGAACTCCAGCAGGCTGCCCATCACCGGTGGCAGCAGGCGGGTCAGCGGGCGCGGCGCGTGGATGCCGGGCAGCGCCGTCACCCGCAGCGTCGCGCCCCCCGGACCGAGCAGCGTGTGCTGCTCCCACGTCTCCAGGCCGGTGGCCCGGCGGAAGCGCTGGCGCGACTGGAGCGTCCGCGCCGCCGCCGGCGTCGTGACGATCGGCAGCGACCGGTCGAGACCCCGCCGGGCCACCCGGTCCCAGTGGTCGCCGTGCAGGTGCGAGAGCACGACGCCGTCGAGACCGGGCAGCTGGGCGGGCGTCAGGTACGGCTCGGTGCGCCGGCGCGACCAGAGCCCGTAGCCGAGGTAGGCGCGCTGCCCGCGGTGCAGGAAGTTCGGGTCGGTGAGGACCGTCATCCCCGCGCACAGCAGCAGCGTCGTCGCCGTCCCGATGAACGTCAGGGACGGCTCCGAGGCGCCCGTGGACGGTGTGCTCACGGCGCGAGGACGACCTTGATGCACTCGTCCTGCTTCTTCTGGAAGATCTCGTACCCGTGGGCCGCCGACTCGAGCGGCAGGCGGTGGGTCTCGAGGTCGTGCACGCCGAGCGGGTCCTCGTCGGTGAGCAGCGGCATGATGTCCGGGATCCAGCGCTTGACGTGCGCCTGGCCCATCGTCAGCTCGATGCCCTTGTCGAACATCTTCAGCATGTTGATCGGGTCGGCCGTGCCGCCGTAGACGCCGGACAGCTACACCGTGCCGGCGCGGCGCACCGCGTCGACGCAGGCCACGAGCGCGGCGGTGCGGTCGACGCCGGCCACCTGCATCAGCGGCGCGGAGATCGCGCTGGGCAGCTTGCTGGCCATCTTCTGCGCGAGCTGCGGGATCGCGGAGCCGCCGTGCGCCTCCATGCCCACCGCGTCGATCACGGAGTCGGTGCCGCGGCCGTCGGTGAGGTCGCGGATGGCCGTGGTGACGTCGTCGACGGTGCTCGCGTCGACGACCTCGATGCCGTGGCGGCGCGCCATCGCGTTGCGCTCCGGGACGCTGTCCACGGCGATGACCCGGAAGCCCTGGTGGCGGGCGATCCGCGCGGCCATCTGCCCGATCGGGCCGAGCCCGAAGACCGCGACGCTGCCGCCGTCGGGGATCCGCGCGTAGGCGACGGCCTGCCAGGCGGTGGGCAGCACGTCGGAGAGGTAGAGGAAGCGCTCGTCGGCCGGGCCCTCGGGCACCTTGATCGGCCCGAACTGCGCCTGCGGGACGCGCAGGTACTCGGCCTGCCCGCCCGCGACCTGCCCGTAGAGCTTCGTGTAGCCGAACAGCGAGGCGCCCATCCCCTGGTCGCGGTTCTGGGTGGTCTCGCACTGGGCGAACCACTGGCGCTCGCACATCCAGCAGTGCCCGCAGCTGATGTTGAACGGGATGACGACGCGGTCGCCCACCTCCAGGTCACCGGTGTCGGAGCCGACCTCCTCGACGACGCCCATCGGCTCGTGGCCCAGGATGTCGCCCGGGTCGAGGAACGGCCCGAGCACCTCGTAGAGGTGCAGGTCGGAGCCGCAGATCGCGGTGCTCGTGACCTTGATGATCGCGTCGGTCGGCTGCTGGATCGTCGGGTCCGGCACGGTCTCGACGCGGACGTCCTGCTGTCCCTGCCATGTCAGTGCGCGCATGGGTCCGGCTGCCCGGTGGCGTCGCGTCCCGAAACGACGCCCCGGGCACGACCGGATCACCTACACCTTGATGATCATCTTCCCGGTGTTCTCGCCCCGGAGCATGCCGCGGAAGCCCTCGACGGCCCGGTCGATGCCCTCCACGACGGTCTCCGAGAACTTCACCCGGCCCTCGGCGACCCACGGCGTGACCTCCTCGAGGAACGGGCGCATCCGGTCCAGCGAGTCGGTGACGATGAAGCCCTGGATCGACAGGCGCTTCTTGACGATCTGGAAGAGGTTGGCCGGCCCCGGCGTCGGGTTCTCATCGGTGTCGTTGTAGTGCGCGATCGCGCCGCAGGCCGCGACGCGGGCGAAGTCGTTGGCGCAGGCGATGGCCGCCTCGAGGTGGTCGGCGCCGACGTTGTCGAAGTAGCAGTCCAGGCCGTCGGGCATGGCCGCGCGCAGCTGGTCGACGACGGGCCCGTCCTTGTAGTTGAACGCCGCGTCGAAGCCGAGCTCCTCGGTCAGCCAGCGCACCTTGTCCGCGCTGCCGGCGCTGCCGACCACCCGCGACGCGCCCTTGAGCTTCGCGAGCTGCCCGACGAGGCTGCCGACCGCGCCGGCGGCCCCGGAGACGAACACCGCGTCGCCCGCGCGGAACGAGGCCTTGTCCAGCAGGCCCACCCACGCGGTGAGCCCGGGCGCGCCCAGCACGCCGAGGTACGCCGACGGGCTCACGCCCTCGGGCGCCGCGACCTTCTGCACCTGCCGCGCCGGGACGATCCCGTGGGTGCGCCAGGCCAGGTTGCTCGTGACGAGGTCGCCCACCGCCACCTCGTCGCTGTTGCTCGCCACCACCTCGCCGACCGCCCGCCCGTCCATGGCCTCGCCCACGCGGAACGGCGCGACGTAGGACGGGACGTCGTTCATCCGGCCGCGCATGTAGGGGTCGACCGAGAAGTGGTGGTTGGCGACGAGGACCTCCCCGTCGCCCGGCTCGCCGAGCTCGCGGTCGACGAGCGCGAAGTCGTCGGGATCGGGCATCCCCGAGGGGCGGCGGGCGAGGTGGACCTCGCGGGCGGTCACGGTGCTCATGAGCCCCGGGTTCCCCGCGTGCGCGTGACCACGCCGTGACCCGGGTAGCCCGGCCGTGAGCGCGGTCGACTCATGGCCTGCGTCACGAGTTGAGTCGGCACGACTCAGGAATGAATGTCCCGCCGTCGTTGCTGACCCCGTCAGTGCCGGCGTCACCCGCCGGCGTGGACCCACTGAGGAGCTTCATGACCAGCGCCTTCGGGCCCGGTGGTCCCGGGTCCGGCCCGTTCGACGACTTCCTGGCCCGCTTCCTGGGCGGTGCCTCCCCGCGGGGCGTCCAGCGGATCGACATCACCCAGCTCATGACCGAGCCGGCGCGCCAGCTCGTCGGGGCTGCCGCCCAGCAGGCCGCTGAGCGGGGCAACGCCGACCTCGACGCGTGGCACCTGCTGCACGTCGTCACGCAGGTCCCCCCGCTGCGCCAGCTGCTGGCCGGCGCCGGTGCCGACCCGGACGCCCTCCAGCGCACCGCTGACGAGCAGCTGCCCCGCGGCGAGGCGCGCACGGAGCCGCCGTCGCTGACCCCGACGGCCAAGCGCACCCTGCTCGACGCCCACCAGATCAGCCGCGCCCTCGGCTCGAGCTACATCGGCCCGGAGCACATCGTGCTGGCGCTCGCCGCCAACAACGACAGCCCGGTCGGCCGGGCGCTCGGCGCGCAGGGCGTCACCCCGCAGTCGCTGCAGCGCTCCGCCGCGAACGGTGGCCAGCGCCCGAGCGGCGGCGGCCAGGGCGGCGCCGGTGGCCAGGGCGGCGAGAGTGACACCCCCACCGTCGACCAGTTCGGCGTCGACCTGACCGCCAAGGCGCGGGCGGGCGAGCTGGACCCGGTCGTCGGCCGTGAGGACGAGGTCGACCAGACCATGGAGGTCCTCTCGCGGCGCACCAAGAACAACCCGGTGCTCATCGGTGAGCCGGGCGTCGGCAAGACCGCGGTGGTCGAGGGCATCGCCCAGCGCATCGTCGCGGGCGACGTCCCCGAGCAGCTCGAGGGCAAGCGGATCGTCCAGCTCGACCTGACGGGCATGGTCGCCGGCACGCGCTACCGCGGCGACTTCGAGGAGCGGATGACCAAGCTGGTCGCCGAGGTCCGCGAGCACTCCGACGAGCTCATCGTCTTCATCGACGAGCTGCACACCATGGTCGGTGCGGGCGGGTCGTCCGAGGGCGGCATGGACGCCGGCAACATCCTCAAGCCGGCCCTGGCCCGCGGCGAGCTGCACATCGTCGGCGCGACCACGCTCGACGAGTACCGCCAGTCCATCGAGAAGGACGCGGCGCTCGAGCGGCGGTTCCAGCCGGTGATGGTGCCCGAGCCGTCGGTCACCGACACGATCGCGATCCTGCACGGGCTGCGCGATCGGTACGAGGCGCACCACCAGGTGCGGTTCACCGACGAGGCGCTGACGGCGGCCGCCGAGCTGTCCGAGCGCTACGTCACCGACCGGTTCCTGCCCGACAAGGCCATCGACCTCGTCGACCAGGCCGGCGCACGCAAGCGGCTGCGGGCCAAGGGTCCGCACACGGACTCGCGCGAGATCGAGCGGCGGCTCGAGTCGCTGCAGCGCGACAAGGACCAGGCCGTCGCCGACGAGGACTACGAGCGCGCCGGCGCCCTGCGCGACGAGATCGCGCAGGCCCAGCAGGAGCTCGAGCAGGCCCGCACCGAGCGGCGCTCGGACCAGGGCGGCGTGCTCGAGGTGTCCGTCGAGGACATCGCCGAGATCGTCTCGCGCTCGACCGGCATCCCGGTCAGCCAGCTCACCGAGACCGAGCGGGACCGCCTGCTGGGGCTCGAGGGTCAGTTGCACGAGCGCGTCATCGGCCAGGACGACGCCGTCACGGCGATCGCCGAGGCCGTGCGCCGCTCGCGGGCCGGTCTGGGTGACCCCGACCGCCCGATCGGCAGCTTCCTGTTCCTGGGCCCGACCGGCGTCGGGAAGACCGAGCGGGCCAAGGCCCTGGCCGCCGCGATGTTCGGCGACGAGGACCGCATGGTCCGCGTGGACATGAGCGAGTACGGCGAGCGGCACACCGTCTCGCGGCTGATCGGTTCGCCCCCCGGCTACGTCGGGTACGGCGAGGCCGGCCAGCTGACCGAGGAGATCCGCCGCCGGCCGTACTCGGTGGTGCTGCTCGACGAGATGGAGAAGGCCCACCCCGACGTCTTCAACACGCTGCTGCAGGTGCTGGACGACGGGCGGCTGACCGACTCGCAGGGCCGCACGGTCGACTTCCGCAACACGGTGCTGATCATGACCAGCAACGTGGGCTCCGAGCTCATCACGACGAACACGCAGGCCCTCGGCTTCGCGCCGACCAACGTCGACCCGTCGCAGTCCCTGCAGGACCGGCTCATGCCGCGGCTGCGGGAGTCGTTCCGGCCGGAGTTCCTCAACCGGATCGACGAGGTCATCGTGTTCAAGCGCCTCGACGAGGCCCAGCTGCGCCGGATCACCGACCTGCTGCTCGACGAGACGCGTGAGCGCCTCAGCACGCAGGACATCGGCATCGCCATCACGGAGGCGGCCGTCGACCGCCTGGCCGAGCTGGGCTTCCAGCCCGAGTTCGGGGCCCGGCCGCTGCGCCGGACCATCCAGCGCCAGGTCGGCAACCGGCTCTCGTCGATGCTGCTCGGCGGCGAGCTGCACGGCGGGCAGACGGTGACGGTCGACGTCGGCCACGGTGAGACGGCCGGCGAGCTGACCTTCGCCGTCGACAGCCCGGCCGCCGCGGTGGCCACCGGCTGACTCGCGCGATCCCGGCGAAGGGCCCCTCCGGTCGAACGACTCGACCGGAGGGGCCCTTCGCTCGTTTCCGGGTACCTGTTCGCCGCCGTACCGTCGCGAAGGAGGACCCCGTGAGCGCGTCCGTGGGCGACCGCATCCGCATGCACTCGAACCACACCGACGTCCCCGACCGGACCGGCACGGTCGTCGCCGTGCTCGGCCAGGACGGGCCGCCGTACCGCATCCGCTTCGACTCGGGCGAGGAGACGATCGTGACCCCGGGCCCGGACGCGACGTTCGAGCCCGGCTCGATCACCGACAAGGTCGGGCTCGCCGCCGAGCAGGCGGGGGAGAAGGCCGCCGAGGTCGCCGGGGCGGCCAAGGAGCAGGCCGAGGGCGCCGCCGGCGCCGCGGCGCGGGTCGTCTCGGACGTCGCCGACGACGTGGCGAAGCGCTTCGAGCGCTGAGG
>CADCTH010000599.1 GCA_902805495.1 uncultured Actinomycetospora sp. | reverse complement strand
TTCGTCAACGGCATCAAGCACCTGCCCGTGGCGCTCGCGGGGACGGACGGGGCGCGCTGAGGGCCGGGTGATCAAGGAGTGCGTGCGGTCGATGTCGATCTCCGCGACGACCGTGGGCGCTCCTTCGGCGTGGTGACGCCAGCAAGATCGCCGTCTCGGTGACGAACCCCCGCAGATCTGCGAGGGTTCGTCACCGAACTCGTGATCTTGCTGGCGTCAGCGCGCCGAGGGAGCGCCCACGGTCGTCGCGGAGATCGACACCGACCGCACGCACTCCTTGATCACCCGGCCCTCAGCGCGCCCCGTCCGTCCCCGCGAGCGCCACGGGCAGGTGCTTGATGCCGTTGACGAAGATGCTGCGCAGGCGGTCGGGCTCGCCGACGACCTGCAGGTCGGGCATGCCGGCGAAGAGCTCGCGGAAGAGCACCGCGATCTCGCGGCGGGCGAGGTGCGCGCCGAGGCAGAAGTGCGGGCCGTGGGCGCCGAAGCCCTGGTGCGGGTTGGGGGAGCGGCGCAGGTCGAGGCGATCGGGGTCCGCGAACACCGTCTCGTCGCGGTTCGCCGCCCCGTAGACGAGCAGCAGCTTCTCGCCGGCGGCGACCGCGACGTCGCCGACCGTCGTGTCCGCCACCGCCGTGCGCCGCATCCAGTTGATCGGCGAGGCCCAGCGGACCAGCTCGTCGACCGCGGTCGGCGTGACCCCGTCGACGTCGCCCGACCACAGCTCCCACTGCGAGGGGTCGAGGTGCATGCCCCACACGCCGTGGGTGATCGCGTTGCGCGTGGTCTCGTTGCCCGCGACGCAGAGCAGGATGAAGAACGACGCGATCTCCTGGTGCGTCAGCCGCTCGCCGTCGACGACGCCGTGCACCAGGGCCGAGGTGACGTCATCGGTCGGGGCGGCCTCACGGGCCGCCGCCAGCTCGGTCATCAGCCCCGACAGGCCGGCGCCGGCGGCGAGGTAGTCGCCCAGCGGGTTGTCCGAGGTGACGTACTCGGGGTCGTCGCCGGCGAGGATGACGTTGGAGTGCGCGAACACCTCGTCCCGCCGCGACTCCGGCACGCCCATCATGTCGCAGATGATCAACAGCGGCAGGCGTGCCGAGATCTCGGTGACCAGGTCGAACGAGCCGTCGCCGGCCAGCGCCTTCTCCCGCGCCGCCGCGACCACCGACCGGGCCACCCGCGTGACGTCCTCGAGCAGCCCCTCGGTGCGCCGCGGGGTGAACGCCTGCGCGGCGATCCGCCGGATCTTGGTGTGTCGCGGGGCGTCCATGCTGATCAACGAGCCGAAGAACTCGTGCGCCTCGGCGGGCAGGTCGAGGATCGACACCGCGCCCTGCCCCGAGCAGAACAGGTCGGGGTGCTTGCTGACGTACTCGACGTCGGCGTGGCGGGTGACGGCGCGGAAGCCGGGGCCGGTGGGGAAGCCCGGGAACTCGGGCTCCGCGAACCAGGGCAGACCGGGGTCGGCGCGCAGGGCCGCGAAGGCCTCGTGGCGCCGCGACCAGGATGCGGCCCAGAACTCACGGTTCCCCAGGTCGACGGTCGGGAGCGTCATAGTTGGCAGGCTGCCAAAGAGGCTCGCGGCCCGCCAGGGGCGGGCGTCGCCCGGAGGGTGATCACCGCGACCCGCCGGGCCCTTCGGTTGTGCCCCGTGCCCGGCGGCGAGAGGATCGCCGCCGTGGTGCGGGATCTCGAAGGTTTCTGGCCGAGCCGGCGCGGCGCCGCGTTCGACGAGTGGTGTCGCTGAGGGGCAGCACCCCGCCGGACGGCACGATGGAAGCACCCCGACCCACCCACGATGGAGTGAGCACCTGATGACCGACGCGAGCGCCGGCTGGTCGTTCGAGACCCAGCAGATCCACGCGGGATCGAACCCCGACCCGACGACGAGCGCCCGCGCGACGCCGATCTACCAGACGACGTCGTACACGTTCCGCGACACCCAGCACGGCGCCGACCTGTTCAGCCTCGCCGAGCCGGGCAACATCTACACGCGGATCATGAACCCGACGAACGACGTGCTGGAGCAGCGCGTCGCCGCCCTCGAGGGCGGGGCCGCGGCGCTCGCGTTCGCCAGCGGCAGCGCGGCCACCACGGCGGCGATCCTGACGATCGCCGAGTCCGGGGACCACATGGTGTCCAGCCCGAGCCTCTACGGCGGCACCTACAACCTGTTCCACTACACGCTGCCCAAGATGGGCATCGAGGTCACGTTCGTCGACGACCAGGACGACCTCGACCAGTGGCGCCAGGCCGCCCGTCCGAACACCAAGCTGTTCTTCGCCGAGACGCTGCCCAACCCGGGCAACAACGTCCTCGACATCCGCGGCGTCGCCGACACCGCGCACGAGGTCGGCGTCCCGCTGCTCGTCGACAACACCGTCCCGACGCCGTTCCTCGTGCGCCCGATCGAGCACGGCGCCGACATCGTGATCCACTCGGCGACGAAGTTCCTCGGCGGGCACGGCACGAGCATCGCCGGCGTGGTCGTCGACGGCGGCACGTTCTCCTTCGGCGACGACCCGGAGCGGTTCCCGGGCTTCAACGAGCCGGACCCGAGCTACCACGGCCTGAAGTTCTGGGAGGCCCTCGGCCCGGGCGCCTTCGCCGCGAAGATGCGCGTCCAGCACCTGCGCGACACCGGTGCCGCGCTGAGCCCGTTCAACGCCTTCCTGATCATCCAGGGCATCGAGACGCTGTCGCTGCGCATGGAGCGCCACGTCGACAACGCCCAGCGGATCGCGGAGTGGCTCGAGGGCCGCGACGAGGTCGAGAAGGTCTACTACGCGGGCCTCGAGTCCAGCCCGTGGCACGCGGCGCAGCAGCGCTACATGCCGCGCGGCGCCGGCAGCATCGTCGCGTTCGACCTGCGCGGTGGCGTCGAGGCCGGCCGGGCGTTCGTCGACGGCACGAGCCTGCACTCCAACCTGGCCAACGTCGGCGACGTGCGCAGCCTCATCGTCCACCCGGCCTCGACCACCCACAGCCAGCTCTCGGAGCCCGAGCAGCGTTCCAGCGGCGTGACCGCGGGCCTGGTGCGGCTGTCGGTGGGCATCGAGCACCTCGAGGACATCCGGGCCGACCTCGAGGCGGGCTTCACCGCCGCGAAGTCAGCCCAGTGAGAGTCCTGGCTGCGTGACCACCTCGCTCTCCGACGGCTCGATCCGCGTCCTCCCTCCCGCCACCGGCGCGTGGCGGGAGGGGGACCCGGTCGGCGACCGGCACTTCGTCGACCTCGGTGCGGTGACGCTCGAGAGCGGCGAGACGCTGCCCGACGTCCGCGTCGCCTACGAGACGTGGGGGCACTTCGACGGGTCCAACGCCGTGCTCGTCCTGCACGCCCTCACCGGCGACAGCCACGTCACCGGCGAGACGGGCCTCGGGCACCCGACGCCGGGGTGGTGGTCGGGGCTCATCGGGCCCGGCCGGGCCGTCGACACCGACCGCTGGTTCGTCGTCGCGCCCAACGTGCTCGGCGGGTGCCAGGGCACCACGGGGCCGTCGTCACCCGCGCCGGACGGGCGGCCGTGGGGCTCGCGGTTCCCGCGGACGACGGTCCGCGACCAGGTCACGGTGGAGGAGCGCTTCGCCGACGCGGTGGGGATCGACGCGTGGGCGGCGGTGCTCGGGGGCTCGATGGGCGGGATGCGCGCGCTCGAGTGGGCCGTCATGCACCCCGCCCGGGTGGAGCGCCTGCTGCTGCTGTGCTCGCCGGCCGCGGCGTCGGCCGACCAGATCGCCTGGGCGGCCCCGCAGATCGCGGCGATCCGCGAGGACCCGGGCTGGTGCGGCGGCGACTACCACGACCGCGCGCGCGGCGAGGGCCCGTACGTCGGGCTGGGCGTCGCGCGGCGGATCGCCCACATCACCTACCGCACCGGCGAGGAGCTCGACACCCGCTTCGGCCGCCGGCCGCAGCCCGGCGAGGACCCGGACGGCGGCGGGAGGTTCGCGGTCGAGAGCTACCTCGACCACCACGCCGAGAAGCTCGTGCACCGCTTCGACGCCGGCAGCTACATCGTGCTGACGCAGGCGATGAACGGCCACGACGTCGCCCGCGGGCGGGGCTCGACGGCCGAGGCGCTGGGGCGGATCACCGCGCGCACGATCGTCGCCGGGTCGGTGTCCGACCGCCTCTACCCGCTGCACCAGCAGGAGGAGCTCGCGGCGCTGATCCCGGGCGCGGGCGAGGTGCGGCGCATCGAGTCGCCGTTCGGGCACGACGCGTTCCTCATCGAGGCGCGCCAGCTGGAGAAGATCCTGGCGGACCTGCTGGCGCCCTAGAGCTCGTCAGATCCGCGCGGGCTCGCCGGCGACCTGGTGCAGCAGGGCGTGCACGGTCTCGTCGGCGAGCCGGTAGCGCACGACGCGGCCGTCGCGGCGGGTGGCGACGAGGCCCTGGGCGCGCAGCAGGCGCAGGGCCTGCGAGGTGGTGGTGTCCTTGAGGCCCGCGGCGACGGCGAGGTCGGACACGCAGATCTCGCTCGCGGCGTGGATGCACAGCAGCAGGGTCAGCCGCGTCGGGTCGGCGAGGAGCGCGAAGCGCGTGACCCAGGCGTGCATGGTGTCGTCGTCGGGCCGGGCGGCGATGGCGTCACAGACCTTGTGGTCCTCGTCGAGCGCCCGGTGACGCTGCGCGGCGCGGGCGGCGTCCTCGGCGGTGCCGTCCGGGGGCTCGGTCAGGTGCACCGGTCCATCGTGTCATCCTCACGCCGCCGCCGGGCGCTGACACCGAGCTGGCACGAGGGGAGGACCAGCGTGACCGGACCGACGGGCCTCGCGGCCCGGCGCGTCACCCCCGACCTCGCCCGGGGCCTGCTGCTCGCCCTCATCGCCGTCGCGAACGTCCACCTCTACCTCGTGGCGCGGCCCATCGGGTACCGCGGCTACCCGGCCGGGCTCGAAGGGGTCGACCGGGTCGTCGCCGTGGTCCAGATGGTGCTGGTCGACGGCCGCGTCTACCCGCTGTTCGCGGCCCTCGTCGGGTACGGCCTGGCGCGGCTCGCCGAGCGCGCGCCGCCGCCGGTGCTGCGCCGGCGCGGGCTGGTGCTGCTCGGGATCGGCGCGCTGCACGGGGTGCTCGTGTTCCCCGGCGACATCATCGGCGCCTACGGCCTGGTGATCGTGCTGATCGCGCCGGCGGTGGCGGGCTCGGCTCCCGGGACGGCGTCGTCACGGGGGCTGCTGGCGGCCGCGGGCGCGATCGCGGCGTTCGGGATCCTGCTCTCCACGGGCCAGGGCACGCCGCAGGGGACGCCGACCGTGCCCTCGATCGCGGCGCGGACGTTCGGGCAGGCGCTCGCCGCGCACCCCGAGGAGTGGCTCGCGACCACCGTGTTCTCGGCCCTGCTGACCGCGCCCGCGGTGCTCGTCGGCGTGGTCATCGGGCGCACCGGGACCCTCGACGACCCGGCGGCGCACCGCCGCCGGCTGACGCTGTGGGCGGTCGCGGGGCTCGGGGCGTCGGTGCTGCTCGGGCTGGCGCTGGCCCTGGCCGGCGCGGGGACGTGGACGCCGGGGGTGGCGGCGGGCGGGTTCGCGGGCGCCGCGCACACGGCGGGCGGGTTCGCCGGCGCGCTCGGGCTGCTCGGGGTCATGGGCCTGCTGGGCAGCCTGTCCTGGCCGGGGCGCGACCTGATCGCGGCCTCGGGCACCTGGTCGATGACGCTGTACCTGGCGCAGTCGGTGGTGTTCACGGCCGTGTTCGCGCGGTTCGCCGGCGACCTGGGGTCGGCGGCGGGGCTGGCGACGGCCTCGCTGATCGGGCTGCTGGTGTGGCTCGCGGGCGTGCTCGCCGCCGGGATGCTCGCCCTGGGCGGGCGCCGCGGCCCCGCCGAGATCCTCGTCCGGCGACTCACCTACGGACGCGGGGTGTCGTAACCGTCACTGTGGGTCTGAGGCGTGGGCCATCCGGGTGGTGTCCGGCGCTCGGCATGGTGGGCGCCGTCACACTGAGCGGCCCGTAGCGGCGTCAGGAGTCCGTTCCGGGAGAACAGGAGAACGCAGAGGAGCACACGATGCCCGCGATCGAGCACCGGAACATGTCCGAGCCCGACGAGACCCGCGCCCCGGACAAGACGACCCTCGAGGTCGTGCAGCTGGGGGACGCGACCGTCGCCCGCCTCACCCTGCAGCCGGGCTGGCGGTGGTCGGAGTGCATCCGGCCGGTGGTCGGCGGGCAGAGCTGCCAGACCCCGCACCTGGGCTACCTGACCTCCGGGCGCCTGCACATCGTCGCGGACGACGGCACCGAGGCGGACATCTCCGCCGGGGAGACGTACCGCCTCCAGCCCGGCCACGACGCGTGGGTCGTCGGCGACGAGACGGTGATCGGCCTGGAGTTCGAGGCCAAGACGGCGGAGACCTACGCCCGCGGCTGACGGCCATGTGAGCACTTTCCGCCCCTATGGAGGCGGAAAGTGCTCACATAGGCTCGGGACGTGGTCGCGAGGGAGCTGCCGCCGCCGGTCCGCTGGTGGGGCCACCCGCTGGGCGAGACGCGGGTGCACCTGGAGCTCGCGCAGCTGCTCCTCAGCGCCACCTGGCGCGGTGACGACGTCCCGCACGGCGACGGTGCGCCCGTGCTGCTCGTCCCGGGGTTCCTCGCCGGCGACCTCACCCTGAACGTCATGCACGAGTGGCTCCGGCGCATCGGGTACCGGTCCTACCGCTCGGGCATCACCTGGAACGTCGACTGCTCCGAGGCGGCCGTGCGCCGCCTCGACCGCCGCCTCGCCGCGGTCGCCGACCGCACCGGCGCCCCGGTGACCCTCGTCGGGCACAGCCGCGGCGGCCTGCTC
>CADCTH010000598.1 GCA_902805495.1 uncultured Actinomycetospora sp. | reverse complement strand
GACACCGGGCGCGGTCGCCGCGACCGCGTGTGGTCCGACCGTGCGGGCGAGGGCCTGACCTTCTCGGTGCTGCTGCGCCCCCGCGAGGTGGCCGTCGAGCGCTGGGGCTGGGCGCCGCTGCTGGCGGGGCTCGCGCTGGTCGAGGCCGTCGGGGAAGTCACCGGCGGCGAGGTCCCGGCCGCCCTGAAGTGGCCCAACGACCTGCTCGTCGGCGACGCGGGCGCCGAGGGCGCGGGCGTGCTCGCCGAGGTGGCCTCCGGGGGCGGCGACGAGCGCGCGCTGGTGGTCGGGATCGGGCTCAACGTCGCGACGCCGGTCGCCGACCTGCCCGCGGGCGGCACCTCCTTGGCGGCCGAGGGCGCCGGGTACCTCGGACGGGACACGGTGCTGGTGGCCGTGCTGCGCGCGCTCGCCGACCTCGACGACCGCTGGCGCGGTGCCTACGGCGACGTCGTCGCGGCGGGCCTCGTCGCCGACTACCGCGCCCGCTGCGCCACGCTGGGACGCGAGGTGACGGTGACGCTGCCCGGCGGGCGGGTCCTCGAGGGCCGCGCCGTCGACGTCGACCGCGTCGAGCGCCTCGCCGTCCGCGAGCCCGGCGGCGACACGTCCGTGGTGTCGGCGGGCGACGTGGTCCACGTGCGGCCCGCGGGTCGCTAGCCTCGCACCCGGCCGAGGAGGTGCGCGTGGCCTATCCGGACACCGTCCTGCGTCGCGGCGAGCACGTCCTCGCCCACCGGCGCCCGCACTGGCGCATGCTCGTGGTGCCCGCACTGGTCCCGCCCGCCGCGGCGTTCCTCGCGGCGTTCCTGGCCGCGCTCGCGACGACGGTGCCCTCCGACGCCACCCGCACGGCGCTGCGCCTCGCGCTGGTCCTGCTCGCGGTGCTGGCCGTCGCGTGGCTCGCGGTGCTGCCGCTCGTGCGCTGGCGCTGCACCCACCTCGTCGTCACCGACCGTCGCGTGCTCGTGAGCGAGGGCGTGCTGGCGCGCGAGAGCGTCGAGGTGGCGGGCGCGACGATCACCGGCGTCCGCACGCGCTGCACCGGGCTCGAGCGCGCGCTGGGCGCGGGCACGCTCGTGGTCGCGACGGCGGGCACCGAGGAGCCGTGGGAGTTCTCCGGGCTCGGCCGCGTCGAGCGCCTGGCGACCATGGTCGAGGGCGTCGCCGCCGACCGGGGCGGGCTCGACCGGGCGGTGACGGCGGGGTCCGCGGACGAGGACCTCGACGACGAGCTCGACGACGACCTGGACGAGCTCGAGGGGTTCGACGACGACCCGGAGCCGGAACCCGTCCCCGCGGGCGGGCGGGTCAGGCGCTGGCGGTCCCGCCGGGCGCGCGCAGGCCGAACATCCCGGTGAAGCGCCCGCGGTAGACGGTGACGGCGTCGTCGGTGCCCCCGCGGTTCAGCGTGCCCACGAGCGTCACCAGGCCCAGCTGCGGGCGGCTCGCCGACACCCGCGCGGCGACGATCTCCAGCGCCGCGTCCAGGCGGTCGCCCGGGAACACCGGCGCCGGCCAGGCGATCTCGTCGCCCCCGGGCGAGCCCAGCGCCGCTGCCCGGGAGAGCAGCCCGTCGACGTAGCAGCGCATCCACAGCGACGCGGTGAACCACCCCGACGCGCACAGCCCGCCGAACAGCGAGGCGCGCGCGGCCTCCTCGTCGACGTGGAAGGGCTGGGGGTCGAAGCGGCGGTTGAAGGCGAGCATCTCGTCGCGGTCGACGACCACCGAGCCCAGCGCGATGCGCCGGCCGGCGGGCAGGTCCTCGAAGCAGACCTCGGGGGCGGTCACGGCCGAGATCGTGCCAGCCGGCGTGGTCCCCGGCGGGAGGGAACCGCGCGGGGCCCGGCTGCGTCGGAACCGGTGTGCGGGCGCGGGAGCTCTTGGACTGGCTGGCCGCGGCCGGGGTGGCGGCCGCGGCGATCAGCGTGGGCGCGGAGGCCGACCGGGCGTGGTGCGTGCGCGCCGTGCCCGGCGGCGGGGACGGCGGGGACGGCGAGGGCAGCGAGGGCAGCGAGGGCGGCTGGGAGGTGTTCTGGTGCGACGGCGGTGGGCGCTTCGAGTGGACGCGGTTCGACGACGAGTCGGCCGCCTGCTTCTCGCTGTTCGGGCGGCTGGTGTGGGCGCGGCTCGCCGGGTCCTGAGCTTCCGGCGTGGCCGCGTACCGCCGTCTGAGCGCGCTAGCCGCGACCGGTGCCGACGAGCGCCAGAGCGGCGTCGTGCAGCAGTCCGTTGGTGGTCAGCGAGTCCCCGCCGTCGGGCCGGGCGGCGCCGGCGAGGTCGGTCAGGCGGCCGCCGGCCTCCTCGACGAGCACCTGGGTCGCGGCGAGGTCCCAGGTGTTGGCCGCGGGCTCCACGGCGACGTCGAGCACGCCCTCGGCGACGAGGCAGTGGTGCCAGAAGTCGCCGAACGCGCGGCTCTCCCAGCACGCGCGGGTCAGCGCCAGCCACCGGTCCTGGCGGTCGAGGGTGCGCCAGTGGTCGACGTCGGTGGTGGAGGCGTAGGCGTCGGCGAGGTCGCCGACGCCCGACACCGCGATCGGCCCCGCCTCGACACCGCGGGCGGGGTCGCGGGTGAACGCACCCCCGCCCTGCGCGGCCCACCAGCGCCGGCCCAGCGCCGGAGCGCTGACCACGCCCACCACGGGGCGCCCGTCCTCGACCAGCGCGACGAGGGTGGCCCACACGGGGACGCCGCGGGAGAAGTTCTTGGTGCCGTCGATCGGGTCGATCACCCACACCCGCCCGGCCCCGAGCTCCCCGCCGCGCTCCTCGCCGAGGACGGCGTCGTCGGGGCGCTCGGCGGCGAGCACGGCGCGCAGCCGGTCCTCGCCGGCGGTGTCGGCGTCGGTGACGGGGGTGCGGTCGGGCTTGCGCTCGACGCGCAGGTCCACGGCGCGGAAGCGGGGCAGGGTCACCGTGTCGGCGGCGTCGGCGAGGTCGAGGGCGAGCGCGAGATCGGCGGCGCGTCCGGTCGCGGGGGTCCCGGGGCTCATGGTCGGCGATCGTGCCAGCACCCGGGTCGGCCGGGAGACGCAGCGCAGCGGAGCTCGACCCTGGTCCGTGCGGGCTAGGCTGGCGCCGTGACCACGGTGCTGCTCGTCGAGGACGACGTGGCGATCGCCGGCCCCTTGTCCCGGGCCCTGCAGCGCGAGGGCTACGAGGTCGACGTCGTCGCCGACGGGCCGGCGGCGCTGACGCGGGCGGGCGGGCCCGGACCGGACCTCATGGTGCTCGACCTCGGTCTGCCGGGGATGGACGGGCTGGAGGTCTGCCGGCGCGTCCGCGCCGACCAGCCGGATCTGCCGGTCCTCATGCTCACCGCCCGCACCGACGAGGTCGACTTCGTCGTCGGGCTCGACGCCGGCGCGGACGACTACGTCGGCAAGCCCTTCCGGCTGGCCGAGCTGCTCGCCCGGGTGCGGGCGCTGCTGCGGCGCCGGGCGCCGGAGGTGCTCGACGCGGGTGGGGTGCGGCTGGAGCCCTCGGCGCGGCGGGTGACCGTCGACGGGGTCGAGGTCGGGCTGGCCAACAAGGAGTTCGAGCTGCTGCGCGTGCTCATGGCGCACGCCGGCCAGGTGGTCTCGCGCGAGGAGATCCTGCGCGAGGTGTGGAACGACCCCGAGATGAAGACGTCGAAGACGCTGGACATGCACATGTCGTGGCTGCGCCGCAAGCTCGCCGACGAGGGCGGCGGCAACGGCAAGCGCATCAGCACCGTGCGCGGGGTCGGCTTCCGCTTCAACACCTGAGGACCCCGGGTGCGCCGCCGGATCCTGATCTCCACGCTCATCGTCGTCACCATCACGGTGGCGGTGCTGGGCGGCCCGCTGGCGCTGACGACGTGGCGGCTGGTCGAGGACTTCACGCGCGCCGACATCAACTCCCGGCTCCGCCAGGTCGTCGCCACCCTCGACTCGCAGGGCTCGAGCGACCGCCCGATCGACCTCAGCGCCGTCGGCATCGCGGTCCCGCCGGGCGGGTCGCTGGTGGTGCAGACGCCCCGCGGGGTGAGCACGCTCGGCGTCCTCGCGCCCGGTGCGACGGTGAGCGAGACGCTGCCGTTCGGGCTGTCGGGCTCGGCGGTGCTGGCCGAGCCGATCGCCGAGATGCGGGCCCGCCAGCTGCGGGCGACGGCGCTGGTGGTGGCCGCGGTCCTGCTGTCGGTGGCGGTCGGGGCCGTGGTGGCGACGCTGACGGCGCGCCGCCTCGCCGACCCGCTCCAGCAGGTGGCCGGGCGGGCCGCCCGCCTCGGCGCGGGCGACTTCCGGCCCGCCCCGCACCGCCACGGCATCCCCGAGCTCGACCGCGTCTCCGACGTGCTCGACTCGTCGGCCACGGCGCTCGCCGAGCTGCTCCAGCGCGAGCGCGACCTCGTCGGCGACGTCTCCCACCAGCTGCGCAGCCGGCTCACGGCGCTCCAGCTGCGCCTCGACGAGCTGGCCGGCAACCCCGACGAGCACGTGTCCGCCGAGGGCGCGGCCGCGCTGGAGCAGGCCGAGCGCCTCGCCGAGGTCCTCGACGAGCTGCTCGCCTCGGCGCGCGAGGCCCGCGCGTCGGGGGCAGCGCCCGTGGAGGTCACGGGCGAGCTGGAGGCCGTCGCCGACGAGTGGCGCGACCCGCTGCGCGCCGAGAGCCGGGTGGTGCGGGTCCGCGCGCCCGAGGGGCTCGTCGCGCGGGCCACGTCGGGGCGGCTGCGGGAGGCGCTGGGCGTGCTCGTGGACAACGCGCTGCGCCACGGCCGCGGCACGGTCACCCTCACCGCCCGGCTCTCGGACAACGACACGATCGTCGTCGAGGTCGGCGACCACGGTGAGGGCGTGCCGCCCGCGCTCGCCCCGCACGTGTTCGACCGCGGGGTGTCGGGCGCTGCGTCCACGGGCGTCGGGCTCGCGCTCGCCCGTGCG
>CADCTH010000597.1 GCA_902805495.1 uncultured Actinomycetospora sp. | reverse complement strand
GGGGCCGGGGCCGGGGCCGGGGCCGGGGCCGGGGCCGGGGCCGCCGGCGTCGCTCCCGGCGTCGTCGCTCCCGCCGTCGTCGGAATCGGTTCCGCGAGCGTGGTACCGGGCGGCCAGGACCAGCGCCACGCGGTGGTCGTCGAGCCCGGCCATCGACCCGTCGAGCAACCGTTCGGCCACGTCCTTGCGCAACGACCCGATCGGGGTCAGCACCCCCAGCCCGCGCACCGCCGCCGCCAGCGCGTCCACCCGGTCCCGCATCGCCAGCCCCGAGGGCGCCGACACGTCGCACAGCGACAACGTCGCCGTACCCGACGGGTTCGCGGTCAGGATCAGCCTCCCGTTGCGCTCCGCTCTCTTCGCCCGCCGCGCCGCCCACTCCGGGTCCAGTTCCGTGGCGACGTGTTCGATCCGCGCGATCAGCTCACCCACCGGCAACCCCGGAGCCTCGGGCAGCAGCGCCGCACACACGTGGCGGGCCAGGTCGTCGGGCAGGTCACTGGTCCACTCGCAGAAACGCACCGCCCGCGCCTGGTCGATCCGGCCCTCCCACAACGCCTCACCGACCGCGGGCAGCCGCTCCTCCAGATCGTCGGCCAGTCCGAGCTTGCGAGAGGCCATCGTGCGCGACCAGCACAGCGTCGCCGCGACCTCGTCGCCGGAGAACTCGTCACCACGGGAGAACCGCTCGGTGGTACCCGCGCGGGCGCGGCCCAGGTGGTGCATCGCCGCGAACACCCGTGCGTCCGCCCGGGCCTGCTGGCGCGCGCACGCCCGGAGGTAGGCAGCCAGGTCGTCGCCGGTCAGCGCCGCCGGCGACAGCTCCTCCACCGCCGCGTCCAGTTGCGGGCCGGCCCCGAGACCGTCCAGGACCGCAGCCACTCCCGGGCGCAGATCCTGGTCGGTGCTCACGTCGAGGACGCTAGACCGGACCCCCGACAACGCCGGGCCGAGAACGGGCCGCGGAGGCCGCGGGACAGGTCACGAGACGGTCACGATCCCCTGCTCGGGAGGGTGCGAGGCGCCTTGGCTCGGCGCCCTGACCGAGAGCAGTGCTCTCGGGGATCGTCCGCGCGCCGGGGGGCCACGGGGGCCGGCCCATTACCCTGGTGGGGTGGACGACACGACCGCGACCGAGCTGAAGGACCTCGCCGCCTCCCTGGACAGCGTCGAGGCGGCGATGGACCTCGACGGTCTGCGGCGTGAGGTGGCCGAGCTCGAGCAGCAGGTCTCCGCCCCCGATCTGTGGGACGACGTCGAGACCGCGCAGAAGCTGACCAGCGACTTCACGCACAAGCAGGCCGACCTGCGCCGGGCCGGGGCGCTGCGCTCGCGCCTCGACGACCTGGGCACGCTCTACGAGATGGCCGACGAGGAGGCCGGGCAGGACTCCACCGACCTGCGCGCCGAGGCCGACTCCGAGCGCGCCGCGCTGCGCGCCGACGTCGACTCCTTCGAGGTGCGCACGCTGCTCTCGGGCGAGTACGACGGTCGCGACGCGCTGGTCACCGTGCGCGCGGAGGCCGGCGGCGTCGACGCGGCGGACTTCGCCGAGATGCTCATGCGCATGTACCTGCGCTGGGCCGAGCGCCACGGCTACCCCACCGAGGTCTACGACACCTCGTACTCGGAGGAGGCCGGCATCAAGTCGGCCACCTTCAAGGTCTCCGCGCCGTTCGCCTACGGGACGCTGAGCGTCGAGCAGGGCACCCACCGGCTGGTGCGCATCTCGCCGTTCGACAACCAGGGGCGGCGGCAGACGAGCTTCGCCGGCGTCGAGGTCGCGCCCGTCGTCGAGTCCACCGACCACGTGGAGATCGACGAGAAGGACCTGCGCGTCGACGTCTACCGCTCGTCGGGCCCCGGCGGGCAGGGCGTCAACACCACCGACTCCGCGGTGCGCCTGACCCACATGCCCACCGGCATCGTGGTGTCCTGCCAGAACGAGCGCTCGCAGCTGCAGAACAAGGCGTCTGCCATGGCCGTGCTCGCCGCCAAGCTCCTCGCCCGGCGCAAGGAGGAGGAGCGGGCGCTGCTCGACGCGCTCAAGGACTCCGGCTCGAGCTGGGGCAACCAGATGCGGTCCTACGTGCTGCACCCGTACCAGATGGTCAAGGACCTGCGGACCGGCCAGGAGACCAACCAGACCGGCCAGGTCCTCGACGGGTTCATCGACGGCTTCCTCGACGCGGGCATCCGCTGGCGCAAGCAGAACGAGACCGCCGCGTAGCGGAGCCGCCTGCCGGGCGCCCCGGTGACCCCGCAGTAGCATCCCCGGCCGTGATCCGGCTGGAGAACGTCACGAAGGTCTACCCGACCTCCACGCGGCCGGCGCTCGACGACGTCAGCGTGGAGGTCGAGCGGGGCGAGTTCGTCTTCCTCATCGGCCCGTCCGGATCGGGCAAGTCGACGCTGCTGCGCCTGCTGCTGCGCGAGGACGTACCGAACGAGGGCAACGTCTGGGTGGCCAACTGGAACGTGGGGCGGCTGGCGAGCCGGCGGGTGCCGCGCCTGCGCCAGCGGATGGGCGTGGTGTTCCAGGACTTCCGCCTGCTGCCGAACAAGACGGTGGCCGAGAACGTGGCGTTCGCGCTCGAGGTGATCGGCAAGCCGCGGCACACCATCCGTACGGTGGTGCCCGAGGTGCTCGACCTCGTCAACCTCGCGGGCAAGGCCGACCGCATGCCCTCCGAGCTCTCCGGCGGCGAGGCGCAGCGCGTGGCCATCGCCCGCGCGTTCGTCAACCGGCCGCTGGTGCTGCTCGCCGACGAGCCCACCGGCAACCTCGACCCCGAGACCTCCACCGGGATCATGACGCTGCTCGAGCGCATCAACCGGACCGGCACCACGGTGGTCATGGCCACCCACGACCGCCAGATCGTCGACAGCATGCGCCGCCGCGTGGTCGAGCTGTCGTCGGGCAAGCTCGCCCGCGACGACAGCCGCGGCGTCTACGGGACGGGCCGGTAGATGCTGTTCGTGTGGCGGGAGGCCTTCGCCGGCCTGCGGCGCAACCTCACCATGTCCATCGCCATGGTCATCACCACGGCGATCTCGCTGGGCCTGCTCGGCGCGGGCCTGCTCGCGGTGCGCACCATCGACCGCACCGAGGAGCTCTACTACTCGCTCATCGCGGTGCAGGTGGCCCTCGACGAGCCGACGAGCGCCGGCGACCCCGACTGCTCCGGCCCCGTGTGCACCGGGCTGCGCGACGAGCTCGAGGCCAACCCGCTGGTCGCGGGCGTCGAGTACGAGAGCCGCGACGCGGCCTTCGAGCGCTTCCAGCGCATCTACGCCGGCCAGTCGATCCTGCAGCTGGTGCGCCCGCAGAGCCTGCCCGCGACGCTGCGCGTGACGATGGCCGATCCGCTGCGCGGCACCGAGATCGTGCAGCAGTTCACCGGCCGACCGGGCGTGCGCAACGTCGTCGACCAGCGCAGCACCGTGCAGGACCTGTTCTCGTTCCTGGGCAGCGTGCGCAACGCGACGTTCGGGCTGGCGATCGTGCAGGCGCTCGCCGCGCTGCTGCTGATCTCCAACACCATCCAGCTCTCGGCGTTCACCCGCCGCACCGAGGTCGGGATCATGCGCCTGGTCGGCGCGACCCGCTGGTACACGCAGGTGCCGTTCCTCATCGAGGCGGTGGTCACCGGCCTCGTCGGGGCCGTCCTCGCGACGGGCGGCCTCGTGCTCGGGAAGCTCTTCTTCCTCGACCGGCTGCTGTCGGGACGCCTGCTGGCGAACACGATCCCGCCCGTCGGGATGAGCGACGTGCTTCTCTACGTTGGACCAGTGTTGGTGATCGTCGGTGCAGTGATCGCCACGCTGACGGGGTACGTGACCCTGCGGCTGTACGTGCGCACGTGAGGGAGGGCTGATGGCACCGAGGACGGCTCCGGCGAAGGCCAGCAGCAACCGACCCGAGCAACGCCGCAAGATCGTCGCCACCAACCGCAAGGCCAAGTACGACTACCAAATCCTCGACGTCTACGAGGCCGGCATCGCGCTGCAGGGCACCGAGGTCAAGAGCCTGCGCGCGGGGCACGTGTCGCTGAACGACGCCTTCGCCCTCGTGACCGACGGCGAGGTGTGGCTGCGCGGGCTGCACATCCAGGAGTACGACTACGGCTCCTGGACCAACCACGAGCCGCGCCGCGTCCGCAAGCTGCTGCTGCACAAGTCCGAGATCGCCCGCCTGGTCGGCAAGACCCGCGAGACGGGCCACACCCTCGTCCCGCTGTCGCTCTACTTCAGCGGCGGCAAGTGCAAGGTCGAGCTCGCCCTCGCGCGCGGCAAGGCCAAGCACGACAAGCGCGAGGCGATGGCCGAGCGCGACGCCAAGCGCGAGGCGGAGCGGGTCGTCGGTCGGCGCATCAAGGGCTGGTGATGGGCCCACCGCTGCGCGATCCGCTCGCGTCGCCGCCGGTGGACGACGCCGACGTCCCGGCGTGGGTGGCCGCGACGGGGGTCGACGGGCTGGTCGACCTGCACGTCCACTTCCTGCCCGACCGCATGCTGCAGAAGGTCTGGGCCTACTTCGACCGGGCCGAGGAGCACTACGGGCGGGCGTGGCCGATCCACTACCGCGAGCCCGAGCAGACGCGCCTGGACCTGCTGCGCGGCTTCGGGGTGCGGACGTTCGCGCCGCTGGTCTATCCGCACAAGGCCGGCATGGCCGCGTGGCTGACGTCGTGGGCGCTCGACTGGGCCGCCGAGGTCGACGAGGCCGTGCCCACCGCGACGCTCTTCCCCGAGGAGTCGGTGACGACCTACCTCGGCGACGCCCTCGACCGCGGCGCGCGCGCGGTGAAGGCGCACGTCCAGGTCGGCGGCTACGACCCGCGCGACCCGCTGCTCGACCCGGCGTGGGGCCTGGTCGCCGACGCCGGGGTGCCGGCGATCGTGCACTGCGGCGACGGCCCGATCCCCGGTGCGCACACCGGCATGGAGATCTTCGGCGAGGTGCTCGAGCGCCACCCGCGCCTGACCGCCGTCCTCGCCCACGCCGGGCTGCCCGACTACGAGGGCGCGCTGCGGTTGGTCGAGCGCTTCGAGAACGTCCACCTCGACACGACGATGGTCGGCACGCCCTACACCGAGACGTTCGCGCCGGTGCCCGCCGACTGGCCGGCGCGGCTCGCGGGCGTCGCCGACCGCGTCGCGCTCGGCACCGACTTCCCGAACATCCCGTACGGCTACCACGAGCAGCTGGCCGCGATCGCGTCCTGGGCCGCCGCCGACGAGCGCCTGGGCGTGCCGTTCCTGCGCGCGGTGCTGCACGACGTGCCGGGCCGCCTGCTCGGCCTCCGCTGAGCCCCGCACCGGCAGCAACCCCGTCGCGACCCGCTCGTTGTGCGGGCGAGACCTCCAGGAGGGTCGTCGAGACCACCGGGGGCACGAGGTCACCCGCACTGTGCGACGAGGGAGTTCCATGACGGGTCGGATGAGGACGTCCGTGGCTCGGCTGGCGGCGGTGGCCGCGGGCGCGGTGCTGCTGGCGGGCGCGTGGACGGGCGCGGCGCTGGCCGACGAGGACGACACGACCACCACGCCGGCGGCCCCGGCGGAGTCGTCGGCCGAGTGCCAGCAGCTCACCGGGCAGCTCGCGACCGCGCAGGAGGAGTTGTCCGAGGCTCCCGGTCTGCTGGACGGGGTCGAGGCGCTGCAGGACACGGTCGACGACCTCACCGCCCGGGCGCAGAAGGCGTGCGCCGCCGCGTCGACCCTCGCCGCCCCCGGCACCG
>CADCTH010000596.1 GCA_902805495.1 uncultured Actinomycetospora sp. | reverse complement strand
CCGCAGGGCGTCGCGGCGGGCGGGGTCGTCGAGCAGGGCGCCGATCGCGGACCCCCAGGCCCCCGCGTCCCGGGACGCCACGGCCACCCCGGCCGGCGGCTCCCCGAGCACGCGGCGGAACGCCTCGAGGTCGCTGGCCACCACCGGGGCGCCCGCGGCGATGCCCTCGGCCAGCACGACGCCGAAGCTCTCGCCGCCGGAGTTCGGGGTGGCCAGCAGGTCGATCGACGCCAGCATCGAGGCCTTCGTCGGCTCGTCGACGGCGCCGAGCAGCTCGATGCGGTCGGCGAGCAGCGGGCCGGCCTCCCGGCGCAGCTCGTCGGCGTCCCCCCGGCCGACGACGAGCAGGCGCAGGTCGGGGCGGTGCGCGGCGAGAGGGCGCAGGGCGTCGAGCAGGAGGGGCATGCCCTTGCGCGGCTCGGTGTAGCGCCCGACGAAGCCGACGGTGGCGCCGTCGCCGTGGTGCGGGTGCCCCGGCAGCGGCGGGGCGTCGGCGAAGGCGGCGACGTCCACGCCGTTGGGGATCTCGACGGCGTCGCCGCCGAGGTGCTCGACGTAGACCTGGCGCGCCAGCGGCGACACCGCGATGCGGGCGGTGACCCGCTCGAGCATCGGCCGCAGCAGCGGTTCGAAGAACGTCATCGTGCGCGAGCGCGGGGTCGACGTGTGGAAGGTCGCGACCACCGGGCCGAGCCGGTCGTCCTGGCTGGCGACGAAGAGGGCGATCATCGACAGGCTCGGCGCGGTGGGCTCGTGGACGTGCACGACGTCGAAGTCGCCCTCGCGCAGCCACCGCCGCGCCCGGGCGAGCGAGACCGGCCCGAAGGTCAGCCGGGCCACCGAGCCGTTGTAGGGGATGCCGACGGCGCGCCCCGCCCGCGTCACGAAGTCGGGCACCGGGGTGTCGTCGCCGGCGGGCGCGAGCACGTCGACGTGGTGCCCGAGGCCGATCAGCGCGCGGGCGAGGTCGAGGACGTGGGCCTGGACCCCGCCGGCCACGTCCAGCGAGTAAGGACACACGATCCCGATGCGCATGGCGGGGGCGAGCGTACTGCTCGCCCCCGCCACCACCGCGTGTGGTCGATCAGCCGATCATGTCCTCCAGCTCCTTGCCCTTGGTCTCCTGGATGAACCGGGCGACGAAGAAGAAGGAGATCAGGGCCATGGCCGCGTAGAGGCCGTAGGAGAACGACAGGCTGAAGTCCGCCAGCACCGGGAACGTGATGGTGACGACGAAGTTCGCGATCCACTGCGCGGCCGCGGCGACCGCGAGCGCGGCGGCCCGCAGCCAGTTCGGGAAGATCTCGCCGAGCAGCACCCAGACGACCGGGCCCCACGTCACGGCGAACGACACGACGTAGAGGTTGGCCGCCACGAGGGCGATCGGGCCCCAGGGTCCGGGCAGGCTCGGGTCCTCGGCCCCGGGTGCGATCACCGACTGCGAGAACGCGATGGCCATGATCGTGAGCGTCACCGCCATGCCGGCCGAGCCCCCGAGCAGCATCGGCTTCCGGCCCACCTTGTCGACGATCAGGATGGCGACGATCGTCGACACGACGTTGACCAGCGAGTTGATGACCGAGGCGACGAACGAGTCGTTCTCGGAGAAGCCGACGGCCTGCCACAGCGTCGTCGAGTAGTAGAAGATGACGTTGATGCCGACGAACTGCTGGAAGACCGACAGCAGGATGCCGATCCAGACGATCGGGCGCAGACCGCCGGCGTCGCCGCGCAGGTCGCGCAGGCTGGGCTTGTCCTCACGGCGGAGGCTGTCGGCGATCTCCCCGATCTTGTGCTGGACGGCGTCGACGGTGGTGCCCATGACCTGGGCCAGGACCCGCGCGGCCTCCTCGTTCTGCCCCTTCGCCACGAGGTAGCGGGGGGACTCGGGGATCCGCAGGGCGAGGATCGCGTAGATGATCGCCGGGATGACGCCGACGATGAACATCCAGCGCCAGGCCTCGGCGCCCAGGAAGAGCACGTTGGCCGCGCCCCCGGCCCCGAGCTGGAGCAGGTAGTCCGAGAGCAGGGCGACGAAGATGCCCACCACGATGGCGAGCTGCTGCAGCGAGGCGAGCCGGCCGCGGATGTGCGCGGGCGCGATCTCGGCGATGTAGGCCGGCGCGATGACCGACGCGATGCCGATGCCGACACCGGCGACGAAGCGCCAGAGGATCAGGTCCCACACCGCGAACGCCAGGCCGGAGAGCACCGAGCTGATGGCGAACGCCGCGGCGGCGATGAGCATGACGCGGACGCGTCCGTAGCGGTCGGCCGCGGGCCCGGCGAACCAGGCGCCGACCGCCGAGCCGAGCAGCGCCACGGCCACCGCGAAGCCGGACAGCAGCGGATTGTCCTCGAGCCCGAACTGGCCCTCGATGGCGCTGACCGCGCCGTTGATGACGGACGAGTCGAAGCCGAAGAGGAAGCCGCCCACGGCGGCGACGATGGAGATGAGGATCGCCTTGGCGGTCGTCTTCTCCCGTGAGCCGGGCGCACCCGGCCCGGGTCCTGGACTGGTCATCGGTCACTCCCCGGAACGGCGCTGTCGTACTTCGTACGGGCGAGATCGGCGGCGCCGACCATCCCTGATTCCCAACCCAGCTCCGCGAGCCGCACCTCCGCCACGGGCCGGTGCCCCCGGCCCGTGAGGTTGGCGCGGAACACGTTCTCCACCCGCTCGCGCAGCACCTCGCCGGCGGCGGACACCCCGCCGCCGATGACGAACAGCGACGGGTCGAGCACGGCCGCGAGCTGGGCGAGGCCCAGCCCGATCCACCGACCGATCTCGTCGAAGCAGTGCAGGGCGCCCACGTCGCCCTCCTGCGCGTTCGCGGTCACCATCTCGCCGGTGATCGCCTCCGGGTCCCCGCCGGCCGCGGCCAGCAGGCCGGACGCGAACGCCGGCGAGTGCCGGGCGATCTCCCGGGCCTCGGTCACGAGCGCCCGGCCGGAGCCGTACTGCTCCCAGCAGCCCCGCAGGCCGCAGCCGCAGCGCCGTCCGTAGGGCACCATCGTCACGTGGCCGATCTCGGCGGCCACGCCGAACCCGCCGCGCAGCAGCCGGCCGTTGGTGACCAGGCCGCCGCCGATGCCGGTGCCGACGGTGATGGCCACGAGGTCGTCGTGGTCGCGCCCGGCGCCGAAGCGCCACTCGGCCCAGGCCGCCGCGTTGGCGTCGTTCTCGACCACCACCGGGAGCCCGAGCCGCGACGTCAGCTCGCCCCCGAGGTCCTCGTCGCGCCACGCGAGGTTGGGCGCGAACATGACCTTCGCCCGGCCCGCGTCCACGAACCCCGCGGCACCGATGCCGACGGACACGACCTCGTGGGCGACCTGCAGCTCGCGCACGGCGTCGCCGATGGCCTCGAGCACCATCGCCGTGTCGGTGGCGGGCGTCTCGCGGCGGGTCGACGCGATCAGCTTGCCGTCCTCGTCGACGACGCCGGCGGCGATCTTGGTGCCGCCGACGTCGACGCCCACGGTCAGGTCGCTCATGACGTCGTCACCAGCTCACCCCGCCCGAGCGCGGCGAGGTCGATCTCGCCCATGTCGGTGACGACGACGTCGGCCCCCTCGGCGGCGAGCGCGTCGACGTCGTCGGCCCGGGAGACCCCGAGGGCACCGAACCCGCCGGCCTTCGCCGCCTGGATGCCGTTGACGGCGTCCTCGGCGACGAACGCGGCCGAGGGCTCGACGCCGAGCTCGCTCGCGGCGGTCAGGAAGATCTCCGGGTGCGGCTTGCCCTGCGCGAAGTCGCGACCCGAGACGTCCACGTCGAACACCTGGTGCAGGTTGCCGGTGCCGCCGAAGCGGGTCAGGTCGATCTTCTCGAGGAACATCCTGGCGTTCTTCGACGAGGACGCGGCCGCGACCGGGATGCCCGCGTCGCGGACGGCCAGCACGAAGCGCACGGCGTCGTCGTAGGCCGAGAACCGGCCCTCCGAGATCAGCCGGATGATCATCTCCTGCTTGTGCTCGCCGTACTCCTGCACGCGGCGGTCGATGTCGGGCACGCCGAAGTACTCGAGCGCGGCGGTGGCGCCGGCCTTCCGCGGCTTGCCCGACATGCGCTCGTGGTAGACCGCCGAGGTGAACTTCTCCGGCGCGTAGCTGGTCTGGCCGGCGACGTCGGCCCAGGGACCCTCCATGAGCTCGCGCAGCGACTCGCGCCACGCCTCCTCGTGCGGGGAGTCGACCAGGACACCGTCCACGTCGAAGATCGCTCCGGTGAAGCCGCTCATGCGCCGTTCCCTCCGTGGTCGTGGACCTGCCCCTGGACCTGCCCCTGGACCTGCCCCTGGACCAGGGCCTGGTCGTGCCCGCCGGCGCCTCCGGCCGGTGGGACCCGGTCGATGCGTCCGTCCCGGTCGAGCGGGACGGTCCACTCCTGCCCCGCGCCGAGCTCGCGCACCTCGGCGCCCAGCCCGATGCGCACCGGGTGGCTGAAGCCCTCGGACTGGACGGCGACGGTCAGCTCGCCGCCGGCCACCGACACGCGCAGCGTCGTGCCCTGGAAGACCAGCGAGAGCGCGAGCCCGTCGAGGCGCTGCGTCAGCCGCGGGGCGAAGCTGAGCACGCCGTCGCGGGCGCCCGCGCCGAGGTAGGCGCGCTGCAGGAGGTCGAGGGTCCCCGACATGACCCCCATGTGGATGCCCTCCTTGGTGGTGCCGCCCTGCACGTCGCCGATGTCGGACTCGACGGCGACGAGGAAGCGCTCCCAGGAGCTCTCGGGGTCGATGCCGGCCAGCACCGCGGCGTGCGCGACGAGCGAGAGCGTCGAGCCGTGCGAGGTCCGCCGGTCGTAGTAGGCGATGGTGCGCCGCGCGAGCTCCGCGTCCTCGGCGATCTCGTCGTAGCCCAGCCGGGAGAAGATCTCGCGCAGCTCGTCGTCGCCGAACAGGAAGAACAGCATGACCGCGTCGGCCTGCTTGGCGAGCTTGTAGCGGTCGGGGTCGTCACCCTCGGCCTTGAGGATGCGGTCCATCCGCTGGATGTTCCGGTGCTTGGCCCGGTAGCCCTCCCAGTCGAGCTCGTCGAGGGCCTCGTAGCCCTCGAACTGGGTGATCACGGCGTGGCCGTCGTCGTCGGTGTGGGTGGGCACGACCATCGACGTGCACATCTCCGACCAGCGCGCGATCTCGTCGTCGGTGATCCCGAGCCGGCTGCGCAGGGCCCGGCGGCGGCTCTTGGGCAGCAGCGCGAGCACCTTGGGCGCGGTCGCGCAGATCCAGGCGACCATGACGTTGGTGTAGGCGTTGTTGCGCAGCCCGCCCTGGTCGGCGCCCGGGTAGCGCTCGTGGAACTCGTCGGGGCCCATCACGCCGTGGATCTCCCAGCGGCCCGTGTTCGGGTTGCGGTGGGCGATCGAGGCCCAGAACCGGGCGATCTCGAGCATGAGCTCGGCGCCGTAGTCGCGCAGGAACTCGAGGTCGTCGGTGGCCTGGTAGTACTGCCAGACGTTGTAGAAGATCGCCGCGTTGACGTGGCGCTGGTTGTGCGAGTGGTCGGGGTCCCACTGGCCCGAGAGCGGGTTGAGGTGGACGACCTGCGTCTCCTCGGTGCCGTCGCTGCCCGACTGCCACGGGAACATCGCGCCCTTGTAGCCGGCCTCCTCGGCCGCCGCGCGGGCCTCGGCGAGGCGCCGGTAGCGGTACATGAGCAGCCCGCGGGTGATCTCCGGGAGCCGGTAGTTGAGGAACGGGTAGACGTAGAGCTCGTCCCAGAACACGTGCCCGCGGTAGGCCTCGCCGTTGAGCCCGCGGGCCGGTACGCCGGCGTCGTGGCGCGCCGTGTGGCGCGAGCAGACCTGCAGGACGTGCGCCATGTGGAAGCGCAGCAGCAGCT
Organism: uncultured Actinomycetospora sp.; assembly: GCA_902805495.1. Taxonomy (GTDB): domain Bacteria; phylum Actinomycetota; class Actinomycetes; order Mycobacteriales; family Pseudonocardiaceae; genus Actinomycetospora. Next base: position 697 of record CADCTH010000596.1, on the reverse strand, counting down.
GGATCCGCGGCTCCTGGGGCACCTCGAGGTCGCAGACGTACCAGTACTCGTCCCAGGCGTCGACGTGCTCGGCGAGGCAGCCGGCGAAGTCCGGGTAGCGCTCCACGTGCCGGCCGGCGGCGGTGAGCGTCTCGGTGATCGCGTTGTCGTGGCTGGTGAAGAACGCGACGATCTTCTCGACCCGGACGGTCTCGCCCTCGGTGATGTCGAGGTCGAGCACCTGCTGCACGTAGTCGTTCATCTGGTGGAGCGTGCGGGCGGGCTGCACGAGCTCCCAGCCGCGACCCCGGCCCCGGTAGACCCGCGTGCGGGCGGCCTCGGAGACGTAGAGGTTCGACTGCCGCGTGCGGACCTTGAGCGCGATGATCTCCGGCCCGAACGTCCGCGGGGTGACGGGGTCGAGGTGGCGGCCCTCGAGGTCGCGGTAGCGGGCCACCATGTCGTTGTCGACGCGGCCGTCGATCGCCGTGACGATCCCGACCCGGCCCGACCAGTTCTCGGCGGTGAGCGTCCACTCCATCGCGGCCTGGTGGCTGTGGGCCATCGAGACGAAGCGGCGGCTGCGCAGCGTCGTCTCGCGGCCCCGGCGGTCGCGGAAGCGGAACTCGCGCCCCACCGTCGCGGTGCGGATGTCGTAGGTGTGGCGGTAGTCGAGCACCTCGACGTTGTCGAGGCGGATCGCGTCCTCGCCCTCGAT
>CADCTH010000595.1 GCA_902805495.1 uncultured Actinomycetospora sp. | reverse complement strand
GTTGTAGGTGCGCACCCGCTCCGAACGGTCGACGGTGCGGACCTGGCTGCGCCGGTCGGCCGAGGCCTGCGCCTGCTCGGCCTCGTCGGCGATCGCCTGCAGCCGCGAGCGCAGCACCTCCATGGCGCGCGCCTTGTTCTGCAGCTGCGAGCGCTCGTTCTGGCACGACACCACCACGCCGGTGGGCAGGTGCGTGATGCGCACGGCCGAGTCGGTGGTGTTGACGCCCTGGCCGCCCTTGCCCGACGACCGGAAGACGTCGATGCGCAGGTCCTTCTCGTCGATCTCGACGGCCGCGGTGGCCCCGACCTCGGGGTAGACCAGCACCCCGGCGGCCGAGGTGTGGATGCGCCCCTGCGACTCGGTGACCGGCACGCGCTGGACGCGGTGCACGCCGCCCTCGTACTTGAGCCACGCCCACACGCCCTCGGCGTCGTCCCCGGGCGCGGTCACCGTGACGGTCACGTCCTTGTAGCCGCCGAGGTCGGACTCGGTGGCCGAGAGGACGTCGACCTTCCAGCCCCGGCGCTCGGCGTAGCGGGAGTACATGCGCAGCAGGTCGCCGGCGAACAGCGCGGACTCCTCGCCGCCCTCCCCCGACTTGACCTCGACCACCACGTCGTCGGCGTCCTGCGGGTCGCGCGGCACGAGGTGCTCGGAGAGGCGGGCGCGCAGGACCTCGACGCGGGCGGCGAGCTCGTCGGCCTCGACGCCGAAGGCGGCGTCCTCGCGGCCGAGCTCGCGCGCGTCGGCGAGGTCGGCCTCGGCGGCGGTGAGCTCGGCGACGGTGGCGACCACCGGCGAGAGCGCGGCGTAGCGCCGGCCCAGGGAGCGGGCGAGGCCGGCGTCGGCGTGCACGTCGGGATCGGCCAGGCGCGCCTCGAGCCCCGCGTGCTCCTCGAGCAGCGCGGTGACGCCGGGCATCGCCGACACCGACGCCATCGACGCGTCACCCGGAGGTGCCTGCTGGGCCATCCTCGCCCTCCCTCCCGATCGTCCGGACCCCTGTCACGCAGAACGCCCGCCGCCCCGCGCGCGTGGCGCAGGGGCGACGGGCGTCGCGGGAGCTACTTCTTGGCCGGGGTGCGCTTCCCGTAGCGGGCCTCGAAGCGGGCCACACGGCCGCCGGAGTCCATGATCCGCTGCTTGCCCGTGTAGAACGGGTGGCAGGCGGAGCAGATCTCGACGGTGATGTTGCCGCCCGGCTTGGCGCTGCGGGTGGTGAACGAGTTGCCGCAGCCGCAGAGCACCTGGGTCTCGTGGTAATCGGGGTGGATGCCGCTCTTCACGGTCGGGTCCTCTCGTCGTGGCCGCCGGGTCCCCTGGTGGAGCGTCGGGGTGAACCGGAACCGGATGTGCGGGCCATTCTCTCAGGACCGCCCGCTGGTCTGCTCAACCACCTCGGCCGCACCGTTGTTCCCGCCGGCGGGCGCCCGCGAGCTGCCACCGTGGAACCGCTCGACCTCGCCGGCCCGGAACGAACGAACGGCGCTCTCGCTGCTTCGGAAGCAGCGAGAACGCCGTTCGTTCACGCGGTGACCAACCGAGCGCGCCGGAGATCGGTGGGTAGCGCGACGGAGGAGCGCTGACCACCGATCTCCTTGGCGCGACTGGTTAGTCGTCGTCCTTGCCGGGGGTCGTCTTGGCCACCTGCATGAGGAACTCGATGTTCGTCCGCGACTTGCGCAGGCGGTCGAGGACCAGCTCGATGGCCTGCTGGGAGTCCAGCGCGGCCAGCACACGGCGCAGGCGGTGGGTCACGGCCATCTCGTCCGGCGAGAGCAGCAGCTCCTCCTTGCGCGTGCCCGACGGGTCGGGGTCGATCGCGGGGAAGATGCGCTTGTCGGCGAGCTTGCGGTCGAGCTTGAGCTCGGCGTTGCCCGTGCCCTTGAACTCCTCGAAGATCACCGTGTCCATCGTCGACCCGGTCTCGACCAGGGCCGTCGCGAAGATGGTGAGCGAGCCGCCGTCCTCGATGTTGCGGGCGGCGCCGAGGAAGCGCTTCGGCGGGTAGAGCGCCGTCGAGTCGACACCGCCGGACAGGATGCGCCCGGACGCGGGGGCCGCGAGGTTGTAGGCGCGGCCCAGGCGGGTGATCGAGTCGAGCAGGACCACCACGTCCTGGCCCATCTCGACCAGGCGCTTGGCCCGCTCGATGGCCAGCTCCGAGAGCGAGGTGTGGTCCGACGGCGGCCGGTCGAAGGTCGAGGCGATGACCTCGCCCTTCACCGAGCGCTGCATGTCGGTGACCTCCTCCGGCCGCTCGTCGACGAGCACGACCATGAGGTGGACCTCGGGGTTGTTCGTGGTGATCGCGTTGGCGATCGCCTGCAGCACCATCGTCTTGCCGGCCTTCGGCGGCGAGACGATCAGCGCGCGCTGGCCCTTGCCCACGGGCATGACCAGGTCGATGACGCGCGTGGTGAGCAGGTGCGACTCGGTCTCGAGGCGCAGGCGCTCGTTCGGGTAGAGCGGCGTGAGCTTGGTGAACTCCGGGCGGTTGCGCGCCTGCTCGGGGTCCAGCCCGTTGATCGAGTCGATGCGCACCAGCGGGTTGAACTTCTGGCGGTTCTGCTCGCCCTCGCGCTGCTGGCGCACCTGGCCGGTGACGGCGTCGCCGCGACGCAGCCCGTGCTTGCGCACCAGCGACATCGACACGTAGACGTCGTTCGGCCCGGACGCGTAGCCCGAGGTGCGGACGAACGCGTAGTTGTCGAGCACGTCGAGGATGCCGGCGACCGGGATGAGCACGTCGTCGTCGCGGACCTCGGGCTCACCGCCGCCCCCGGGGCCGCGCTCGGTGCGCTCACCGCGGTCGTTGCGGTTGCGCCGGCGGTCGCGGAAGCGGCGACCGCGACGGCGGCCACCGCCGTCCTCGTCATCGTCGTCGTCGTCGCGCTGGTTGGTCTGCTGCTGGCCGCCGCCCTGCTGCTGGCCACCGCCCTGGGGGCTGCGCTGCTGGTCACGCTGGCCGTCGCGCTGCTGGTCACGCTGGCCATCGCGCTGCTGGTCACGCTGACCGTCGCGCTGCTGGCCGCCCTGGCCGTTCTGGTCGGGCCGGCCCTGCTGGCGGTCGCGCTCGCGCTGGCAGCGGGACTGCCCGCCGCCCTGGTCGCCGCCCTGCTGGCCGCCGTCGCCGGTGGTGTCGGGACGCTCGGTGGTGGGCTTGCTCGACGTCGAGCTGGTGGCGTCGGTGGCCTCGTCGTCGGCGGCGGCCGCGGGCCGCTCGCCGCCG
>CADCTH010000594.1 GCA_902805495.1 uncultured Actinomycetospora sp. | reverse complement strand
TCGTCGAGACCGGCGCGCGCTTCCTGCTCGACCCGCGCCGCAAGCACCAGCCGACGCTGATCACGCCGGATCCCGACGGCCGCCGGCGCCGCGTCGCCTTCCTGCGCACCTGCGTGGACGTCGCCGCCGACCTCGGCAGCGAGGCCATGTCGTTCTGGGCGGGGGTGCCCGCGGCCGACCAGGACCGCGACGAGGCGTGGCGGTGGCTCGCCGACGGGGTGCGCGAGGTCGTCGCGCACGCCCGCGACCGCGGCGTCGTGTGCGCCGTGGAGCCCGAGCCCGGGATGCTCGTCGAGGACTGCGACGACTGGATGCGCCTGGCCCTCGACGTCCCCGAGGTCACGCTCGCGCTGGACACCGGGCACTGCATCGTCTCGGGGCGCTGGAGCCCGGAGGGCGCGGTGCACGAGTTCGCGCCGCTGCTCGGGGCGGTCGCGGTCGAGGACATGCCGCGCGGGGTGCACGAGCACCGCGCGCCAGGCGAGGGCGACATGGACCTGCCCGCCGTGCTCACCGCGCTCCGCGCCGTCGGGCACCCGGGGCTCGTGTCGTTCGAGCTGTCCCGGGACTCGCACCGCGCGGACACGCTGGTCCCCGCGGCGCTGGAGACGATCAGGAAGATGGAGGTGTCCGGGTGAGGATCTGCTTCGTCTCCCGCCGCTACTGGCCCGCCGTGTCGGGCATGAGTGCCTACGCCGAGAACCTGCTGCGCCACCTCGTGCGCGAGGGCCACGACGTCGTGCTCGTGTCGCAGTACCGCGGCGACCCCCAGGGTCGCGCGGTCTACGGCGGCGGCCCGCCCCCGCCCGAGCGGGTGCCCGCGAGCGTGCACGTCGTGGCGCTGGAGGCGCACGGCGAGCAGGAGGTCAGCGAGGGCCGGCCCGCGGACTTCGAGGCCGACGTCGAGACGATGCGGCGCACGATCGCCTCCGAGCACGCGCGGGCTCCGTTCGACCTGCTCCACGCCCAGTACGCCTACCCCAACGGCCTGGCCGTGCTGCGCGCCGCGCACGACCTCGGGCTGCCCGCCGTGGTCAGCATCCAGGGCGGCGACGGGCACTGGGTGGGCACCTGCTGCGCGACCCACGAGGGCCTGGTGCGCGCGGTGTTCGCCCACGCGCCGGCGCTGGTGATCGGCTCGTCGTCGTTCGCCGCCGAGGTGTCGCAGCGCCACGGCGTCGACCCCGACCGCTGGACGATCGTCTCCGGGGCCACCGACACCGAGCGCTTCACCCCGGCGCGCGAGCCCGGGAAGCTGTCGGATCCGCCGGTGCTGCTCTACCACGGTCGCGTCGACGCCCGGAAAGGCGTGCTCGACCTGCTCGACGCCGTCGCCGACCTGCTCGAGCGCGGCCGCCGGCTGCACCTCGTGGTCTCGGGGATCGGCCCCGACACCGGCACGGTCGCCGACCGCGTCACCGAGCTCGGGCTCGACGACGTCGTCACCCAGCTCGGCTACACGGCCTACGAGCAGGCCCACGAGGTCTACCGGCGCGGCGACGTGTTCGTCAGCCCGACCTACGCCGAGGGCTTCTCCAACACCGTGCTCGAGGCCATGGCCACCGGCCTGCCCGTGGTGTCGACCGACGTCGTCGGCGTGCGCGACTGCGTCCGCCACGAGGACAACGGCCTGCTCGTCGCCCCCAAGGACCCCGCGGCCCTGGCCGACGGCATCGCCCGCGTGCTCGACGACACCGACCTGCGCGTCGGGATGGCCCGCCGAGCACTCGACGAGGTCCGCGCCCGCTGGTCCTGGCCGGTGATCGCCCACGAGCTGACCGACGTCTACGACCGCGTCCGCGACGTCCCGGTGCCGGCGATCGACGACGTCCCCGTCGACCCCGACTGCCGTTTCCGCGCGGCGCCGCACCTGCTCTGAGTGTCAGCGAAGTGGCGTCGGGCGGCACGAAGCGCAGCGGAGCTGCCGCGCCGGAGGCCAGATGCTGACACCCAGTGTCCGTATTCTCCCGTCGATCACGGAGACCTCGTGAGCCGGATCGTGGCCGTCAGCCCGCACCTCGACGACGCCGTGTTCTCCGCCGGCGGGACGCTGGCGCGCCTGGGCGCCGCCGGGCACGAGGTCGTCGTCGTCACCGTCTTCACCGGCTCGGTCGCCGCGCCGACCGGGTTCGCGCTCGCCTGCCAGACCGACAAGGGCCTCGCGCCGGACGTCGACTACATGGCCCTGCGCCGCGACGAGGACGCGGCGGCGCTCACCCGGCTCGGGGTCCGCGGCGAGCACCTCGGCCTGCTCGAGGCCCCGCACCGCGGCTACGACTCCCCCGCCGCCCTGTTCGCCGGGCGCCGCGCCGACGACGACGTGGCCGCCGCGGTGACCGGCGCCGTCGCCCCGTGGATCGCGGGCGCCGACCTGGTCCTCGGGCCGCAGTCGGTCGGCGACCACGTCGACCACCAGGTCGTCGCCGGCGTCGCCGCGGCGCTCGCCGACCCCGACCGCACGGCCTGGTGGCGCGACACCCCGTACGCCGTACGGCACCCCGACGCCCCCGGCGCGCCCGAGGTCGCCGGCACCGACGTCGCGGTCGCCCTCGACGGCGTGCTCGAGGCCAAGGCCGCCGCCGCCGCGGCCTACGCCACCCAGGTCGGCTTCCAGTTCGGCGGTCCCGAGCACGTCGCCCCGGTGCTCGCCGACCTGGCGCGCCGGGAGGGACACGGCATGCCGGTCGAGATCCACCGGGCCGGTGGCGCGGCCCGCGCGGTGATCGGCACCCTGGACCCGTGACGACCGCGCGCCCGCTGCTCGAGGTGGCGACGATCCACGCCGAGCCGGCGTCGCTCGCGTCCGCTCGCGGGCAGGAGGTGCTCGCACGCTTCCCCGACGCCGAGGTCGTCGAGATCGCCTCGCACTGGGCCATCCCCGACCTGCACGGCGACGAGGCCAACGTCGCGCGCTGGGTGCGGGTCAAGGCCGAGCACCTCGTGCTCGGGGAGAAGAAGTCGCTCACGGTGCGGCCCAACGGGCGCTCAGCGGACTTCATCGCGCCCTCGACGGCCAACGGCTGCGCGATGGCCTGCGCCTACTGCTACGTCCCGCGGCGCAAGGGCTACGCCAACCCGATCACGGTGTTCACCAACATCGACGCGATCAGCCGGGCGATCGCGCGTCACGTCGCCAAGCAGGGCCCCAAGCCCGAACCCAACCAGTGCGACCCGGTCGACTGGGTCTACGACCTCGGCGAGAACTCCGACTGCTCGGTCGACGCGCGCATCAGCGACAACGTCGCCGACCTCGTCGCGCAGTTCGCCCGCCTCGACGGGGCGAAGGCGTCCTTCGCGACCAAGCACGTCAACCGCGACCTGCTGGCGCTCGACCCGCGCGGCGGCACCCGCGTGCGCTTCTCGCTGATGCCGCGGCGCGACGCGCAGCTGCTCGACATCCGCACCAGCTCGATCGACGAGCGGATCGCCGCCGTCGACGACTTCGTCGAGGCCGGCTACGAGGTGCACCTGAACTTCTCGCCGGTCGTCCTGCGCGAGCGCTGGCAGTCCGAGTGGGCGGCGCTGCTCGACGAGCTCACCGAGCGCCTCCCCGAGCGCGCGAAGGCCCAGGCCGCGTGCGAGGTCATCCTGCTGACCCACCACGAGGGCCTGCACGAGGTGAACCTCGGCTGGCACCCGAAGGCCGAGGACGTGCTGTGGCGCCCGGAGGCGCAGGAGGTCAAGCGCACGGACCACGGCGGCGCCGTCGTGCGCTACCGCGTCGACGTCAAGCGCCGGGCCGTGGCGCGGTTCCGCGAGCTCGTCGCCCGGCACGCCCCGTGGCTGACGATCCGGTACGCCTTCTGACCGACTACTAGGCTCGATCCACGTGAGCACCCGGCTGGCGCTGAGCCGCGCCTATCCCCACGGCGTCCCCGCCTTCGCCGCCGCGCTCGCCGATCCCGACTTCCACCGCGTCAAGCTCGACGTCGACGGCACCGGGCGGATCGAGGTCGTCGCGTTCGAGGGCCAGGACGCCGGCACCGACCCCGGGCACGTGCGCGTCGTGCTGCGCCAGCCCGTGCCGCCCGGCCAGATCCCCGCCGTGGTCGAGCGGCTGCTCGCGGGCGTGCTGGTCATCGAGCGCACCGAGGAGTGGACGCTCACGCCGCGGCGCTGCGACGGACGGGCGCGGGTGGTGGTGCCGGGCACGCCGATCAGCGCCGGGGGCACGATGTCCGTCGTGCCCGACGGTGACGGCAGCCGGCTCTCGGTCGACCTCGCCATCACCGCCGCCGTCCCGCTGCTCGGCGGCGGGATCGAGCGGCAGGTGGTGACCGGCATCCGCGGGCTCACCGGCAGCGAGCACGACCGCATCTCGCGCTGGCTCGCCGCGGGGCAGGCCGGCTGATGCCCGCCCGCCGCAAACGCCGTCCCGGGTCCGACCGGCTCTACGTCACCTCGGCCGACGGGCTGCCCCTCGGTCACCTCGACCTGTTCACCCGCGTCGCGCACGACGTCCCGGCCGGGTACCGGGAGCGGTTCCTCCAGGAGGCCAACGCCTGGCTCTGGTCGAACAACATGCCGCCGATGGGCGGCCCGGCCGAGGTCGTGGAGCCCGCCGCGCTCGGCGCGGGGGTGGAGGCGCCGGACGGCGGCTGGAGCCCGGGCTGGGAGGACCTCGCCCTGCACCGCCCCGGGCACGGGCTGCTCGAGCGGGCCGCCGAGGCGCGCGTCGCGCGCGGACCCGACGCCGACCGGCCCTACCGGCTGCGCGCCGACGGGCAGCACGCCGTCGCCGAGGCGCTGGCCAAGCTCACCCGTCCGCCGTCGCTGCGCCGGGGCCGGGAACCGCGCTGGCGCATCCTGCACACGGTCACGATGGCGTTCGAGGAGGCCACCGAGGGCACGGTCGTGCTCGATCACCTCGTCGTCGGGCCGCCCGGCGTCTTCGTCGTCGAGGTCGTCAACATCCCGGGCGGGCGCGTCGGGCTCGGCGACCACCAGCTCGATCTCGGCGGGTCCGGCACCCTCGACCTCGGACGCCGGCGCCGCATCGGGCTGGAGGCCGCCGACCGCGTCTCGGTGGCCCTGGCCCGGGCGGCGGGGGCGACCGAGACGCTCGACCCGCCGGCCGTGCACCCCGTCGTCGCCGTCGTCGGCGCGATCCTCGTGGGCCAGGGCCGTCCCCGCGGGGTGACGGTGACGCGCGTCGGGCAGCTCCCGCGGCTGCTGACGGCGTTCGGGTCGCCGCTGTCGGACCTCGCCGTCGCGCAGATCCACGAGGTCGCGCGCCGCTCGACGACGTGGACGGCGTGAGCGCGCCCGCCCCGGCGCCGACCCGTGAGCTGCGCCGGGCACGGCTCGCCGTCGTCGGGATGTTCGTGGTCAACGGTGCGACGTACAACAGCATCGTCCCGCGCCTGCCGACCCTGCGTGACGAGCTGGGCCTGTCCAACGCGGCGCTGGGAGCGGCCATCGCCGCCTTTCCCGCCGCCGCGCTGCTGTTCGGGGTGCTGGCCGGGCCGCTGATCGCGCGGGTGGGCAGCGGGCGCGCCGGCGCCGGGGTGGGGCTCGCGGGCGCGGTGCTGCTGCCCGCCGTGGCGCTCGCGCCGTCGTGGCTCGCGCTGGCCGCGGCCCTGTTCGTCCTGGGCCTCACCGACGCCTGGGCGGACGCGGCGATGAACGCGCACGGCCTGCGGGTCCAGACCGGCTACGGGCGCTCGATCGTCAACGGGCTGCACGCGGTGTGGAGCATGGCCGCGGTCGGCGCGGGCCTGCTGGGCGCCGCGGCGGCGGGGTTCGGGGTGCCGCTGCTCGAGCACCTCGGGATCGTCGGCGCGGTGCTCGTCGTGGTGTCGGTGTTCGCGTGGCGCTGGTCGCTTGACGGACCCGAGCCGGAGGCGGAGCACGCCGACGGGAGCGCGTCCGGGGCCGGGCCGCTGCGCGCGGTCGTCGTGGCCGCCGGCCCGCTGCTGGCGGTGGCGGCGCTGCTCGTCGCGGCGGGCGGGATCGAGGACTCCGCGGCGTCGTGGGGCGCGCTCTACGTGCGTGACGACCTCGCCGGCGGCGCGTTCGTCGCCGGCCTGCCGTTCGTGGCGTTCCAGGCGGCGATGACGGTGGGGCGTCTGCTGGGCGACCGCGTCGTCGACCGCTTCGGGCCCGTCTCGGTGGCGCGCGGCGGCGCGGTGCTCGCCGCGCTGGCGATGAGCACCGCGCTGCTCGTGGCGCACCCCGTCGCGGCGGTGCTGGGCTTCACGCTGACGGGCCTCGGGGTCGCGACGATCTTCCCGCTCGGGTTCGCCGCCGCGGGTCGCATCCCGGGCGTGCGCCCGGGCGACGGGATCGCGGTGGTCGGCTTCCTCGCGCGGCTGGGCTTCCTCGCGTTCCCGCCGATCATCGGGCTGGTCGCCGACCGCGTCTCGGTGGGCGCCGGGCTCGTGCTCGTTCCGCTGTCGGCGGTCGCGGCCCTCGTGCTGGCCGGGGCGCTGCGGCCGCGGGGAGCAGGGGGGGCGAGGTCGTGATCGGGCCCGTGGCCGAGGTCGTCGCCGCGCTGACCGCACCGCTCGCGCCCCTGGACGAGGCCGTCGCCGCGCTGGGGCGCGAGCCGGGGCTCGTGGCGTGGTGGGGGGACACCGAGGTCCCGGTGTCCGGTCCCGCGCACCCCACCGACGCCGGGTGGACGCTGCTCGAGGTCGGCGACGCGACGATGCTGCGCAACCGCGTGACCCGCCAGGACCTCTACCGCACGGGCGTGTCTCCGCTGCGGCGCGCGCTGGCCGGGCTGCTGCTCGACGACCTGGGGCTCGCGCCGACCTGGGCCGCCGACGTGATCCTGCCCCGCGCCCACGAGGACCGGCTGGACGCGTGGGTGCGCGCGCACCTGCGGCTGTCGTGGACCGTGCGCGAGGACCGCAAGGTGCTGCTCGGTCCGGTGCGCGACGCCCTGGCCCCGGGGCTGCGCGAGGACGGCGTCACCGCCCGCGCGGCCTGCGCGCGCTTCACCGCCGCCGCCGGCGAACGCCCCGTCCGCGACCCGTCGGTCCCGTTCCGCCGCCCCTAGCCACGTGAGCGATCTTCGGGGCTATAGGCCCCTAGATCGCTCACGTACAGGTGACGCACGTGCGCGCGGCGGGGCGGGCCTCGAGGCGCTCGGGGGCGATCGGGCGCCCGCAGCGCGCGCACACCCCGTACGTCCCCGCCGCCACGCGCCCGCGCGCCGCCTCGATCTCCGCGAGGTCGTGGCGCGCCGCCGCCAGCAGGGCCGCCACCTGCGCGCGGTCGAACGCGATCGTCTGCCCCTCGGGGTCGTGCTCGTCGTCCCCGGAGCTCGCCGACGCGGTCTCGACGATGCCCGTGAGCTGGGCAGACAGCGCCGCCACCCGCGCCCGGGCCTCGCCCTCGGCGTCGGTCAGCGGGTCGCTCACACCACGGTCACGAGCGCCCGCGGCGCGATGGTGACGGTGACGGCGCGGTCGGCCTCGAGGTCGAGCACCTCGCCGTCGATCTGCACCGGCATCGGCTTGAGCGTGGTGAACGCGAACCGGTCGGTGTGGGGCTGGGGCCCCAGCCCGCGCACGGCCGCCCGCACCGCGAAGGCCAGCAGGCGCAGCCGCGACCGGTGCGGGAGCGTGATCACCTCGAACTGCCCGTCGGCGGGGTCGCCGTCGGAGAGCGTCGCGTACTTCGCCATCTCGGGGATGTTGGCGAGGATGAGGCTGTCGAAGCGCCGCGGCCCCTCGCCCTCGACGTCGACCGCGAAGGGCTTGAAGCGGGAGAACGCCCGCAGCGTGGTGATGACCTCGCGGATCGACCCCTTGCCCCCGCGCTCGATCTCGAGCGCGACGGTCGGCGTGATCCCGAGGCCGAAGTAGGAGTGCGCCCAGCGCGGCCGCTCCTCGCCGACGATCTCGATGCGCATGAGGTCGAGGCGCCGCACGTCGCCCGCGGCGATGGCCTCCACCAGCGGCCGCTCGCGCGTGGCGCGGCGGTGGTCGTTGGCGTTGCCGGCGGCGTGCACGGCGGTGACGGCCCCGGAGGTGGTGCCGTCGCCCGCGGCCATGGCGCCCTCGACGACCTCGTGGTAGCCGCCGTCCCCGCTGACCGACACCACGAGCGTCCGGCCCGCGCGGGCCTCCTGCTCGGCGATGACCCGCGCGTGCCCCGCGTACTCGGTGGGCACGGCGACCACCTCGAGGTGCGGCGCCGCGTCCGCCAGCTCGGCCTTCGCCCGCACCGCGCGCTGCGGTCCGTCGCCCGTGCTCTCGGGGTTGTAGACGAGCACGACCCGCTCGTAGGCGGGCACCGGGGACGCTTCGGACGGCAGGGCCACATCGTGAGCGTACGACGCGGTGGGGGCCGGGCGGCGCAGCGCGCGCGGCCGGGCGCCGAGCGTGCGACGGTCGACCGGTGACCGTCCCCACCGCTCGGCGCCGTGCCCTGCTCGCCGGCCTGGTCGCCCTCGTCGCGCTCGCGGTGCTCGGGGTGCCGCTGCTGCTGGGGTCCGGCACACCCGCGCCCGGCGACGATGCCCGGGATCCGATCGCCGCAGCCCGCCTCGACGTCCCGCGCCGCGACGCCACGGACCCGCTCGCGCTGGGCCGCCCCGACGCCCCCGTCGTCGTGGCCGAGTGGGGCGACTTCCGCTGCCCCTACTGCTCGCTGTACGCGACGACCACCGAGCCCGAGCTCGTCCGCCGCTACGTCGACGCCGGGCTCGTGCGCATCGAGTGGCACGACTTCGCCTACCTCGGGCCGCAGTCGGTGCTCGCCGCGCACGCCGCCCGGGCGGCGGCGGCGCAGGGCCGGTTCTGGGACTTCCACGGCGCGCTCTACGAGGACCTGCGCGCCGGCCGGGGCGCGGTCACCGAGGAGTCGCTCGCCGCCACCGCGCGCGGTCTCGGGCTCGACGTCGAGCGCTTCCGCCGCGACGCCGCCGACCCGGCGATCGCCGCGGCGGTCCGCGCCGACCAGGAGCTCGGGTCGCGGCTGGGCGTCGGCGGTGTCCCGAGCTTCGTCGTCGACGACCAGCTGATCTTCGGCGCGCAGCCGCTGCCCACCTTCACCACCGCGATCGACGCGGCGCTGACCCGGGCCCGCTGAGGTGCTCGACGTCGGCTACCTCGCCGCGTTCGCCGGCGGGGTGCTCGCGCTGCTCAGCCCGTGCAGCGCGCTGCTGCTGCCGTCGTTCCTCGCCTATGCGGTCGCCGGGCGCACCGAGCTCGTCGCCCGCACCGGGGTGTTCCTGCTCGGCCTGCTCGTGGTGCTCGTCCCGCTCGGGGCCGGCGCGTCGGCGCTGACCGGGCTGCTCACCGGGCAGCGGGCCACCGTCGTGCTCGTCGCCGGGCTCGTCGTCGTCGCGCTCGGCGTCGTGCAGATCCTCGGCGGCGGGTGGGCCCTCGCCCCCGCCGCCCGCGCCCAGCCGGGCCTCGCCCGCCGCGGCACGTGGGTGGCGACGGGCGCGCTCGGCGCGGTCTACGGCTTCGCCGGCTTCTGCTCCGGCCCGATCCTGGGCGCCGTGCTCACGGTGGCCGCGGCGAGCGGGCAGCCCGTGCGCGGCGCGGCCCTGCTCGCGGTCTACGCGCTCGGCATGGTCGTGCCCGCGTTCCTGCTCGCCGCGCTGTGGCAGCGCTTCGACCTCGGCCGGCGCTCCTGGCTGCGCGGGCGGGCGTTCCGCCTCGGCCCCCTGCACATGCACACCACGTCGACGGTCTCGGGCCTGTTGTTCGTCGGGATCGGCGTGCTCTTCCTCGTCGCCGACGGGACCGCGGGGCTGGTCGGCGCCGACCCCGCGACGACCGCGCGCGCCGAGGACGCCGTCGGCGCGCTGGGCGCCCGTGTCCCCGACGGGCTCGCGCTGGCCGCCCTCGCGCTTGTCGTCGTCGCCGTCACGGCCTGGCGGGTGCGCCGGGCGAGCCGCTGACCAGCGCCAGGACGTGGGCGACGGCCTCGGGCAGGGCCTCGACGGCCCGGGCGACGGCGCGCAGGTCGGCGGCGTGGTGGGTCGAGTGCTCGGCGACCAGGACGCACGCGCAGCCCACGGCGTCGGTGGCCGCGGCGTCGTCGAGGGTGTCGCCGACGAGCACCACGCGGGCGGGGTCGAGGCCCAGGACGTCGAGGTGCTCGGCGAGCGCGGCCGCCTTGCTGCGCCCGTCGTGGTGGTGGTCGCCGTCGACGCGCGCGAACCACCCGTGCAGGCCCCGGCGGTCCAGCGTGGCGTGCAGCAGGTCGTGGCCGAGCATGCTCAGCACCGACTGACCGAGCCCCGCGGCGGCGAAGCGCTCGAGCGCGTCCATCGCCCCGTCCGCGAGCGGCAGGGCGGGCTCCGCGCCCCGGTAGTGCGCGCCGAAGACCGCGTTCACCCGCGCCCACTCGTCGTCGTCCACCGCGCGGCCGACGACGTCGGAGTAGAAGTCGCGCAGCGGGCGGCGGAAGCTCGTGCGGTACCGCTCGAGGTCGAGCCGGTCGTCGACGCCGACCTCCGCGAGGCTCGCGGACGTGGCGTCGACGACGGCGTGCACGTCGGCGAGCAGCGTGCCGTTCCAGTCCCAGACGACGTGGTCGATCACGCCGCCATGGTCCGCTACCCGCCCAGGTGCTTCAGCAGGGCCTGCAGCGAGCGCTCGCGGGTGTGGCGCAGGACGTCCTGCGGGTCGCCGGAGTCGGTCTGCTCCACCCACGCCTCGGTCTCGCCGCGGTCGTTGATGGCGAACCACACGGTGCCCGGGGGCTGGTCGTCCTGCGGCTCCGGGCCGCCGGCACCGCTGACGGCCAGCACCAGATCGGCGCCGAGCAGGTCCGCGGCCTTGTCGGCCATGGCGCGCACCGCCGGCTCGGACACGACCGGGCCGTCGGGCACGCCGAGGGCGCCGTGCTTGGTGGTGCGGTCGTAGGCGACGACACCGCCGCGGAACCACTCGCTCGATCCCGGCGACGCGGCCAGGTCGCTGCAGACGAGCCCGCCGGTGAGCGACTCGACGATCGCCAGCCGGCGACCCTCCTTCGACGCCACCTCGGACACGGCCTTGGCGAGCTCTTCCGGATCCTCCACGCGGACCTTCCCCTCAGCGGCGGTACGACCCTGGGGCCTTGCCGTTCGGGGGTACGCGGAAACGCCGTCAGGGGCGGAAGCGCCGCAGCCGCAGGCTGTTGCCGACGACGAACACGCTCGACAGCGCCATGGTCACCCCGGCGATCATCGGGTTGAGCAGCCCCGCGACGGCCAGCGGCAGCGCCGCCACGTTGTAGGCGAAGGCCCAGAACAGGTTGCCGCGGATGGTGCCGAGGGTCCGCCGGGCGAGCGCCAGCGCGTCGGGCACGGCGCGCAGGTCGTCGCGGACGAGGGTGACGTCGCCGGCCTCGATGGCCATCGCCGTCCCCGTGCCCATCGCGACGCCCAGGTCGGCCTGGGCCAGCGCGGCGGCGTCGTTCACACCGTCGCCGACCATGGCCACGACCGCCCCGCCCTCCTGGAGGCGACGGACCTCGTCGGCCTTCTCGGTGGGCAGCACCTCGGCGACGACGTCGCCCGCGTCGATGCCCACCTCGACGGCCACGGCCCGGGCCGCGGCGGGGTTGTCGCCGGTCAGCAGCACCGGGCGCAGCCCGCGCGCCCGCATCCGCGCGACGGCCTCCGCCGAGCCCTCGCGCACGGCGTCGGCGACCGCGAGGACCGCGCGGGCCCGGAGCACCCCGTCGCCCTCGTCCCAAGCGACCAGCACCGTCGTCGCGCCCCGCTCCGCGGCGTCGTCGAGCGCCCGGCGCAGGTCGTCGGGCACCTCCACGCCGTGGGAGTCGAGCAGGCGACGACGGCCGGCGAGCACGCGCGTCCCGTCGACGGTGCCGACGACGCCGAGCCCGTCGAGCGTCTGCACGTCGCGGGCCTCGGCGAGCGGGGCCGACAGCTCCTCACGCGCGGCGGCCGCGATCGCGCGGGCCACCGGGTGCTCGAGCCGCGCCTCGAGGGCGCCGGCCCGGGTGAGCACCTCGTCGCGCCCGACCCCGTCCGTGGTCTGGACGGTCTGCAGCGCCATCCGGCCCGTCGTGACCGTGCCCGTCTTGTCCAGCACGATCGTGTCGACGCGCCGCGAGGACTCCAGCACCTCCGGCCCGCGCAGCAGGATGCCGAGCTGGGCGCCGCGCCCGGTGGCGACCGCCAGCGCGGTCGGGGTGGCGAGGCCCAGCGCACACGGGCAGGCGACCACCAGCACGGCCATCCCGGCGGCGACCGCGAAGCCCCAGCCCGCCCCCGAGACGCCCCAGAACAGCAGGGTGTTGAGCGCGACGAGCATGACGACGGGCACGAACCAGGCCGAGACGCGGTCGGCGAGGCGCTGGATGGCGGTCTTGCCGGCCTGGGCCTCCTGGACGCGGC
Source organism: uncultured Actinomycetospora sp. (assembly GCA_902805495.1). Lineage (GTDB taxonomy): Bacteria > Actinomycetota > Actinomycetes > Mycobacteriales > Pseudonocardiaceae > Actinomycetospora. The sequence continues at coordinate 4,007 of CADCTH010000594.1, read as the reverse complement.
GGGCCATGCGCGCCCACTGCGTGTCGCCCGAGGCCCGCGTGGTCTCGACCACGACGCGCGCGGTCTCGTTGCGGGTGCCGGCGAGCACCTCGGCGCCGGGCTCGACGTCGACGGGCGCCGACTCGCCGGTCAGGGAGCCGGCGTCGACGCTCGAGCGGCCCACGACGACCCGCCCGTCGAGCGGGAAGGGCTCGCCCGCCTCGACCGCGATGTGGTCGCCGGGCTGCACGCGGTCCACCGGCACCGGCAGCTCCCGGTCGCCGACGACGACCCGCGCCTCGGTGGCCGGGGGCGCGAGCATCGCCGCCGAGACCCCGAGCGCGCGCCGCCGGCCCCGGCGCTCGATCCAGCGCCCGAGCAGCGCCGCGGTGGTGATCGCGGCCGCGGTCTCGAGGTAGACGGTGCGCACCCCGTCGAACTGGTCGGGGGTCGGCAGGAGGTAGAGCCCGTGGCGCATCCCGCCGAGCCCCGCGCCGCCGAAGAACAGCGTCCACAGCGACCAGCCGAAGGCGGCGAGCGTGCCCACCGAGACCAGCGTGTCCATCGTCGCCGAGAGGTGGCGCAGGTGGCGCGCGGCGTTGCGGTGGAACCGCCACCCGCCCCAGACCACCACCGGCGCGGCGAGCACGAGCGAGAACCACTGCCAGTACCGGAACTGCCAGTCGGGGTTCATCGCGACCGCGATGACCGGCAGCGTCAGCGCGAGGCAGACCAGGGCGCGGTGGCGCAGCTCGCCGATCTCGGGGTCCTCGGCCGCGGGCGCGGGAGCCGCTCTCGTCGCCTCGGGGGCACGACGCGGCGCCGGCACGCTCGCGCCGCCGGCCGCGGGGATCAGCGGCGCCACCGGAGCGGCGCCGAAGCCGAGGGCGGTCACGGCGGCGACGAGCTCGGCGGGGTCCTGCCCGGCCGGGTGGGTCACGCGGGCGCGTCCGGTGGCGTAGTTGACGCTGGCCTCGACCCCGGGCAGGCGGCCGAGGCGGCGCTGGATGCGCGCGGCGCAGGTCCCGCACGTCATGCCGCTGACGGCCAGCTCGGTGGTCAGCTCGGTGGTCACCGCGGGGCCGCCGGCGGTCAGCTCGGCGGGTCCCGCACTCTCCGCGACGTCCGTCGCCACGCCACCATCTCCTCGGTGTCCGGATTCGACGGCGCGACGCTAAGGGCCGCCCGTGGGCGCGCCCGCGGAGCTGAGAACGGCCCGGGGCCCGTCCGCCGACCGCCGTGATCGGGCACGACGAGCGGTCGTCCGACACCCCGCACGGGTGGCTGCGCGCCGCCGAACGGACCAGTCCGTGTTCTCAGCGGCGGTGTGGGCCGCCCCTACCACCGGGTAGGTACCGCACGACCGACGCACACCCCCGACCCAGGGAGCAGACCATGGCCGAGGACACCGCTGCCGAGGACCTGAAGGGCCGCGCCAAGGAGGCCGTCGGCGCCGTCACGGGCCAGGACCAGTGGGCTCGCGAGGGCCAGGAGCAGCAGAAGAAGGCCGACGCCGAGGACACCGCCCGCGACAAGGAGGCGGAGGCCCAGAAGGCCCGCGCCGAGGCGGACAAGAAGGAAGCCGACCAGCGCGAGAAGCAGTAGGTCGGCGCCGGTTGCCGGGCCGTCCGCGGGGGCGGCCCGGCAACGTCCTGCCCGGAACGGGCACGCGCAGTAACGAAACCTCCCTTGCCACCGATGAGGCGATCGTCACGCCGGGTCGTCGGGAGGCAACGATGGTGGTGCTCGTGGTGCTGGGTGCGGTGGCGGTGGGTCTCGCCCTGGTCTGGGAGCTGCGCTTCGTCGCCCTCTGGCTCATGGTGCGCGCCGTCGACGCGGTCGAGGGCGCCGACTCCCCCGGCCGTCGCCGCTACGCCGACTTCCGCCGCGTCGTCGCCGAGCAGGGCGTCTCCGGCCTCGACCTGGCGTGGCGCCAGGAGCCCGGCGAGGAGGGCGCCGGGGTCTCCGAGCGCGCCGACTGGCAGCTCCGCAGCGCCTGCTGATCGGCGCACCGGCGGCCCGCGCCGGTGGACGCGGAACGCAACGGGTGTGTACTGGAACGGTGACCCACGATCCCGCCGGTGACCCGCCCCCGTCCGCCGAGCGGATCGGCGCCGCCCTGGCCCGGGTCCTCGACCGGTCGGCCCGCGACCTGATCGCCCGCGGCGACGACGGGGTCGAGCACACGCTGGACGTCATCGTCCGCGGCGCCATCGCGACCGTGCCGCACGTCGAGCAGGCCGGGATCTCGCTCGTCGAGCGCGACGGTCGGGTGCAGTCCACCGCACCGAGCGATCCACAGGTGCGCGAGCTGGACGAGCTGCAGACCACGCTGCGCGAGGGACCGTGTCTCGACGCGATCTGGAACGAGCAGCGCACCGTCGTCGAGGACATGGCGGCCGCCCACCACCGCTGGCCCCGCTGGGCCGCCGCCGCGCAGGAGCGCGGGGTCGGGTCGCTGATGGCCTTCCAGCTCTTCGCGACCAAGGGCAGCGCGGGCGCGCTCAACCTGTACGCCGCCCGCCCGCACGTGTTCGACGGCGACACCGCGGACACGGGCGCGCTCTTCGCCGCCCAGGCCGCGCTCGCGCTCCGGGGTGCCCAGCGCGCCGCCGGGCTGGAGGTCGCCCTCGAGAACCGCGACGTGATCGGCCAGGCGAAGGGCATCCTGATGGAGCGTTTCCGGGTCCGGCAGTCCTCCGCGTTCGCGATGCTCGTCGAGTCGTCGCAGCACACGAACATGAAGCTCGTGGACGTCGCCAGCTGGCTCGTGCACGAGGTCGAGCGCCGCGGGAGCGAGCGCGTGCCGGCACGTTAGGCACGCTTCGGTCCGCGGGTAGTCCCGCGCCCAGGTCGGCCGAGACCCGCGGGTACGACGTCGATCCAGGTCCCGTCGGTTCTCCTTCACGAGCCGGCGGGACCGCCCACACCTCCCGCCGGACGCAGGTGGGGCGGGCCGTCGGTGGACGCACCGACGGGCCGCACCCTGCCCGGTGCGGCCCGGCAGCCCGTTCGGTGTCCCCCGCGACCGCGGCGGGACTGCCCCGGGAGTCGCCCCGCCGCGCTCGGGCGTTAGCCGCCGTTCAGGTGAAGCAGTTGACGCTGATGCCGCGCGCCGTCCGGCCGGACGGCGCTCCGACGCTCCCGGCCCGGCCGGACGAGGGCCCCGACGACGGCGACGGCGGCGGCCACGGCGACGGCGCCGAGGGTGCCGAGGGTGTCGGCCACCAGCCCGAGCAGCGGCGCGCCGACGGCCTGGCCGAGGGCGATGAACAGGAACGCGGCACCGACGCCGAGGACGGGGCGGTCCGGGTAGGTGCGGGTGCCCCAGAGCAGCAGGAACCCGGTCGCGGCGATGTAGACGGCCCCGAAGACCGCGGCCGCACCGAGCGCGACGGCCGCGACGCCGGGGGCGAGCGCCAGCCCGGCGGTCGCGGCGGCGAGCAGCAGCATCGCCGCGGTCCAGGAGCGGGCCGGCCCGAGGCGGACGGTGAGGTCGCCGGCGAACGCCCCGAGCAGGCCCGCGGCACCGAGCACGATCCACATCACCGAGGCGGTGAGGTCGCCGATCCCCGCCGCGGTGACCAGGTCCCGCGCGTACGTCCAGACCGCGGCGCTGCCCAGGCCCATCATCCCGGCGGCGGTCAGCAGCTTCCCCGACCCTGGCGGCGTCCACGCGTGGCGCACCCGGCCCGCCGCGGGCTCGGCAGTGTCCTGCGCGGTCGCCGACCGGGGAGGGATCGTGGCCGCGGCCCACACCGTGACCACGACCGCCACCACGGAGAACGCCGCCCACGCCCACCGCCAGTGCCCGCCCGCCGCCAGCAGCGCCACCGGCCCGGACACGAGGACCCCGAGGCCGGTGCCGGCGTTGACCACGGTCTGCGCCCGCGGCTCGAGACGCGGGGCGACATGGCGCGCCACGGCCCGGGCCAGGGGCGGGGAGGCCAGCCCGGTGCTGGACCCGGCGAGCACCACCCCGGCCACCAGCACCGGCGTCGACGGGGCGATCGCCACGAGCCCCGTGC